>NZ_NPIZ01000065.1:0-6660 GCF_002251185.1 Prevotella sp. P5-126 | reverse complement strand
AATGGGATTAAAGTGTTACACGGTTTATCACGGAACAAAAATAATAGGTGACAATGCGTTCTATATTTCAAAAATAGAATCTATAATATTGCCAAACGGACTTACTTGTATAGGAAATGCTGCATTTAGCATAACCACAACTTGTGATACTACTTGGGATGGAATAATTAATATTAAGTTTTGAATTGTCATAATTTGCTAAATATTCCCTAATTGCTCATATCATATTTTGATTGGCTATAATACCAATATGGTTCATTTGCGATGAATTGTATTGGTATTTTCTATTGTTATCATATCCATATTCAAGGCAAAAAAGACAAAACGGTGAAAATCTCACGATTGCACCGTTCATATAACATAGGAAGGGCGTTTAACCTTCATCCATACCGTGAATCTGGACAAACCCACCGTAAAACATGGAAAAGACATACACGCTCCCTTCTGTACCAAATATGTATTGAGACCTCGCCAGACCTCAAAACAGTTGCAAAGATAGTAGTTTCCATTGATATTAAGCAGCATATTCGAGTTTTTTTTTGCACAATTTATATGGTATTGTGCAAAATGGAAGGAATGGGAAACAGAAAAATAGCACTTTGAAATCGTATGTGGAATTATTTTCGTAATTTTGCAGTCAGTTGAAACCGTATTTATTAATAACTAAATAATTCTATAATTATGGCATTTTGTGGAAGTTGTGGAAATGAATTAAGAGAAGGGGCAAAGTTTTGCCCCAAGTGTGGAACTGCTGTGAATGGTTACCAAGACCAGCAAGAAACCAAAGGAAAGAGATTCTCAACACCTTGGATTGCTGCTTTTGCAGTATTAACGATTCTCATTGGAAGTTACTTTGTAACTGATATGGTTTCTCCTGAAACCCATAATAAGATGTTTGGATGGGTAACGTTCGGTAATTCTCCATCAAACACCGTGAAGAAAGCAACAAACTGCTTAAAGAATTATGATTTTGACGGATTCTTTAATTATTGTTATTTCGGAAAAAACACATCCCCCAAAGAACTTGAAGGTCAGAAAACGTTAATGCTCGCATTTGGAAGAGAAAAGTTGGAAAAAGAAATTGAAGAAAAAAACGGCATAAAAGACTTCAACATTATTTCCGAAAAAATTGAAGGAGATAATGCAGAAGTAGATTACACTATTCTCTATGGGAATGGAGAAAAAGAAACTAGAACACATAAATTGAAGAAAGACATAAATGGCAAATGGTTGATAAGTATAGATTAATGTTATGATTTTGTGTTTTTATGCTTAAATATCTTCTTTACCCATTTGTCTTTATGGCTTTCTTGAGCTGTTCTGATTCATGTGAAGATAAAAAAATTATTCCGAACGAATCAGAACTCCAAGGTGGTGATATTGTATTCAGACGAGGAAAAGGAATTGAAAGCAAAGCTGTATTGTATGCTGACGGTGGTTTATTTTCGCACGTAGGTATTGTGGTTGAGTATCAAGGAAGAAAGATGATAATTCACTCTGTACCTTGGGAACAGGAGCATAAAGACGATGAAGATAAAATAAAGATGGATAGTATTGAAGGATTCTTTTCACGTGAAAGGGCTGTTGTAGGTGCAATTTGCAGACCTATAGACAGCCTCGTATGTAAACAATCCGCAAAGTATGCAATAGAACTATTCCATAATGGTATTCTGTTTGACCACGATTATGATTCCTCTGACACATCAAAACTATATTGTACGGAGTTATTAACGTTTATCTACAAAAAGTGTGGAAGAAAGCTTGTAGAATCAGATGGGCATGATGTAAATTTTCCACTCATAAAGCACAAGGTCATTCTTCCCTCAGACATATACAATTCAAAGCAGTTAAAACTAATAAGAAAATTCTAATATGAAACAGTGTCCTTATTGCAATGCACAGATTGCCGATGATAGCAAGTTCTGTGGTGAATGTGGAAAAGAATATCCACAAGATAATGTTTGCCCAAAGTGCGGTGCAACAGTGAATGAAGGTGACATCTACTGTGAAAAGTGTGGTAGAAATCTAACTGATGGAAGCTATGCAGACACAAGCATCATAAGTGATGAAATCCAAGAGGGGGGTGAAAGCTCATTCAAGAAGTATCTCCCTTATATTCTAGTTGCAATAGCCCTCATTGCCATTTGTGGCGGTGGATGGTGGTATTTCAATTCATCAAAAGCCCCTCAGTCAAATAATGAAGCAGCAGTAGCCGAGGCTGTTGAAGCAGATTCTGTTGCGGCAGAAGCGGTTGAAGAAGAATTTGCAGCAGATACATTGGCATCTGATATTCCACCAATGGAACAAGCTCTAAATGCCTATGAGCCGATATTGGATAAGTATATTGCCAAAGGTGAATCCAACAATCATTATGAAGAATACTATTTCTTGCATGATGTAACTGGTGATGGAATACCTGAATTGTGGCTTCATGTTGATGGTGGTGAAAGCTATAATCTGTTGACTTTCACCTATAAAGACGGACAAACAAAGCAAATATCAAAAATAGATGTTGGGCATCCGTCTCACCATTCTTTTTACAGTGGAAGTAACTATATTCTCATAGTTTATGCAAGTATGGGTGCAAGCTCATGGCATAAATGTGAATACAATAACGGAAAGATTCAAGATAAGGAGATTTTCTCTGAGACACTTAGCGAAGAGGATGAAAATGCTGAGTATAAAGAACCCTCAGAAACTGCCATATCTCCTATTGAGATTACCAATAAGCAAGAATTACACAACATAGTGTACTGATATGAAATGCCCCAATGGTCACGAAGTCACAGACAACGTGAAATATTGCCCCACATGTGGAGCTGAGATAGTAAGCGGAAACAAGTTCTGTACGAAGTGTGGAAGTGAGCGCATGGGAGCAGAAAAGTTCTGTCCTAATTGTGGCACTCCGTTTGATGCAGAGTATGGCATTAATCATCTATTCAATGACGAAAAGGATAGTTCCATCAAGAAGTATCTGCCTTATATCATTGGGACTGTAGTCTTGTTGGGTATTATTGGTGTCTTTGCATCGAGGAGCTTATATGGAAGTGACAACTCTAAGTCCGTTGTTGCTGATTCAATGGCAGTAAATAACAATGCCCAAAAGGTTGAAAGTGATGCGGTTATTTCCGATTATGACGAAGGAATGATATATCAAGGCGAATACGTCTTTGATGCCGTTCTTACTGATGCCACTTTGGAGAAGAAGAACTCTACGTTCACCATCAAAATTGATGGTAATAAGGTTTCTGTTCCAATGGATGAAGGTAAGGTCATGTCTGGACACATTTACAGTGACGATTTGGGAATAGATGTAGTGTATGACTATGGCAATGATTTGCATTTCGTCAGAATGAGCATAAAGCCAAACGACAAAGAAGGTAAAGAGTGGGTCGGAGAATATGCTTTTACAGGAATGCGTTTTGATGCTGTGTTGAAGTTGAAAGAAGTCAAGCACAAGGGTGAAGCTGTTAAGGTCACTGAGGAAAGAACAGCAGATGATAGCAGTGAAACGGTAATTGATGATAATTCAGATAACAGCAGTTCCACTTACAACAGCTCCAACACATCTTCATCTTCAAGAACATTCTATAGCGAGCAGATTGTTATTGGCTATCTTGCGAATCAATCATTCCGTGCGAGTGATGGACTTACCATGAGAGTTGACGGTGACGGTAGGCTGTATGTTGATGGTGACTATGCTGGTGTATTGTCAGTTTTGCGGTATAACTCCACAAGTGCATTGCTTAGGTATGGTGGCGGCATGTATGGAGAAGGAAAGTTAACTGTGCAGATAGTTGGTGATAAGTTCCAACTGAAAGACCCCACCGATGGCACTGTGTATTATCAAAGGTAATAGTATTCATTAAATAAACTAAAACAAACAACATTATGAAGAAACTGTATTCTAGCATTATACTGTTAGCCATGATGGTAGCAGCGTTAAGTTTAACCGCTTGCGGTGGTGATGATGAAGATGAAATTGGTGGTGATGGTGGTGGTTCAGCAAGTTCAACCTTCACAATAATTTATGATGATGGAGGTGAACAAGTGTTTACCCATGACAGCGACATTGCCATTCAGTCATTGGGTGCTGAGTTCGGCAATCTTGAACGACATGACAGCCCAAGAGGGAGTTATTTCTATATGATGATTGGAGCAAAGGGTGATTTTTATATCATATTCCCACGTCAGAAGTATGGCGAAGATTTAGCCCCATCTTATTTCTCAGTCGGCTATAGTGATTTTGGAGCAGATGCAACCGACATTGAGCGTGTTAGTGCTTCTGCCTCTGGTTGGTATGGTGATTATATCTCTGGAAGTGCCAAGGTCATAAAGAACGATGGCAAGTACATTACCATCGACTTCAATAACTACAAGTATTCTGTAACGAGCGGTATCAATTCAAGTAGAACTGCTTACGTAACGCTTAAAGGTAGTCTAGCATTTAAGAACTCATATAAGCAATAAAACTATCACTATTACCCATAGTGAAAGGAAGCAAAATCTTCTGGACTGCCAATATATAAAGGCATTTCAGAAGATTTTTTGTATATTCTCAATTTTGACCATTTATGACCAATTTTCCAAAAAGGGTTTCTAACAGCTTGAAATCGATAAAACTGAAAGTTTTATAGGTCAATATCCACGTACATGAAATTCTGTGGGGCGTGGAAGTCCTTAATCACAGATTTTGGGTCGATGGGGTTGTCTAGTTTAACCACTTGACCTATTTTGATGGCATAGGCTGTATCTGAGTTCTTGAAGTAGGCATCAAAATACTCTTTGCTAATTCCCCCATCCTTATGTGTTTTTTCCCACATATAGGATTTCTTATTTTCAATCACCTCTTCAACCCTAAAACAGCCCACAATCCTACAGATTGGCTTGGTGGCATAGATGTAAACCTTATCCACGTCCGAGCGAGTGAATACCCTCTTACGGTACTCATATTTCTTCTGGCCACTGAATATCATCTTGCAGAAGTTGGGTCGTATGGATAGAATCACATTCATTGCGCACGTACATTATTTTAATATTGTTGGTGCAAAGTTACTAGAAAAGACTGAATCCTGCAACAGGATTCACAAATAAGCATAAAAAAAGCCACCACTTGAAATGAATATGAGTGGAAATGAGTAATTTTGTACCCAAATAAAGATGTGACTTGATGAAAAAGAATTGGTTGGTTTTTGCTAGAAGGGAAAAGTGCCATCACAGAGAAGCACTAGAAAACCTACACTTCATAGATTGGACTATGGAGCATAACAACTTTTCAATCGGTGACATTGTTTATATCTATCCTACAAATGAAGATGGTATAAAGTTTAAGACTGAGGTTGTTGCCAAAAACTGTGAGCGTAAAGACGGTTATTATTGGGTTGATAAAAATGAAATAGATTCATATCCCACTTACAGACTTGAATTAAGGAAAGAATACTTTGGTGATAAGTTGTCCGAAGAAGATTTAAGACGGTACGGTTTTAAAGGAGGGCAAAGCAAAAGGCATCCTCTATACAACAAGCCAGAAATGTTTGCCTATATAGAAACCATCTTCAATGATTCCACCCATATTAAGGTTTGCGGTGATAAGGTTGAAGAACAGATACGTTCTGGTCAATCCTTTGGATATGGTGGTGAAGGTGATTCTCACAAAGAACTTAAAGAGTACATCTTTAACAATCCCAATGTCATAGGAATCGAGGATTACACAGAGAAAGAAACAGAGCATATCCTATTGTCGGCAGACCGCATTGATGTATGGTTTAAGTTGGCTGATGGTTCATGTGTCGCTGTTGAAGTGAAGTCTCACAAATCAACAGAGGCAGACATTTTACGTGGAATATTTCAATGTGTGAAATACAAGTCTATCATGGATGCAGAGGACAAGGTTCATCGTTCTGAGGCATCTAATTCAAGCATATTGGTACTTGGTGGCACATTGTCAGAGCATAACAAGTATTACAGTGATATGCTAGGGGTCACTGTCATTGATAACGTTAAAATCGTGAAATGAAATGATGAAGCGGTTAATATTGTTTTTCCTCATGGTTCTGTGTATGGCTACCGTTAGCCTTGCTCAAACGTGCAGAGATAAGAATAATATGACCATTGGAAAGATAGAATTTGATGGTACTGTACGCAATTCATCGAATATGAAGATTGGCAGCTTTGACCGCAATAACGTTATTAGGGATGCCAACAACATGAAGGTCGGCAGCATTGATGGCAGCACAATCAGAGACAAGAACAACATGAAGATTGGCTCAATTGAGAGTAACGGCACGGTTAGAGACGCTAACAATATGAAAATCGGCTCTGTGGAGAGGAACGGCACTGTTAGGGATGGGTCAAATATGAAGATAGGCAGTGTGGAAGGTGTAAACCAAACCTATGCGGCAGTATTTTACTTCTTTAATCTGTTCTGATATGGTTGGCTATAGGCATTATACACGTCCTTTAACTCCCTATATGAGTTCCTACTGTAGTAGGGATAAAGACGGAATGAAATATAGGGGTAAAAAACAATCCAAGGTCAACCAAATAGAGGTGTATGGCATGGAAACCCTCATCGATGTCGCCAATTTCTTCAATGGTTCATCGGAGATAGCCCCTACGGTTATCGATACGCGCAAAGAGTTTTATGAACAGCAATCACAG
>NZ_NPIZ01000064.1:0-5644 GCF_002251185.1 Prevotella sp. P5-126 | reverse complement strand
AAAGGGAAAACATATCTATACTGATTATTTGTAATCATATATAAAAGTTTGTCCTTGCCATCCTCATCTATAATAAAGCCATCAGCAGACATGCAATCCTCTAGTGTAACTCTATATCGCGAGTCAAAAATCCTTATAATATCTAGCGGACTAATCAAGAAAGATTTACCATCACAATGACGCTTTACTAGAAAAATATGGTGTTTGCCATAAAATACCGTCTTCACTTCATCAAATTCATCATCGAAAACAGAAGTCCAAATACCATGATACTCTTTGTAGATTTTGAGTAGCCTTCCATTCCTAACTAATACAAGATTTCTATTGCCATTGTCAATGATCAAATGTGTTATACTGTCAACACAGTTTTCAAACAGCAACGAATCGTCTTTTGTGACAATATTGGTCTTACCAGAACTACTCCAGACTTGCCCCTTGATTCTATAGTCATGTAAGAGCAATTGCTGAAGATTCTCGTAAACCTCATTTACCCTCTCAAATGGATAGAGGGGATACAACATTGTGATAATATGTTTTACACGCGGAGAAGGCTCTATTAGTCCAGAATTCCTGCTATAAGCCATAAAGAGTTTTATGACTTGTTGTTCATTTTTGGAGTTTAAAGAATACAAGTAGTAGCCATACCCGTATGCTGCAAGACGACCAATGACTGCTTGCTTTTGTCTATTACTACGTTCTGCCCATTTCAAGATTGACTCAAACTCTACACGTACTAGGGAGATTTGCTCCAAGAAGAACAAGGTGGCAAATTCCACCATTGCTTCTTCGATTTCTCTGACAGCGCATTCTTTCTCACCACAAGCAAAGAAAATCCAAGCATGAATCATTTCGTGAACAAAGGTCGTAATTAAGATACTTTCTCTGGTTGCATATTCATCATTAATATTTGCGGTATTATCAATGTTATCAAGATATAAATATAACACAGAGCCTTTGTTTGCTGTTATGCCCATGCCAGGAATTACCTTCTTCTCTTTCCCAACAAATTCACCTAAAGGTGAAGTCGTGACAACACCTCCATTTTCAATGGCATTATCTATAGAGCTTGCCAAAGACAAAAAATAGGTCTGACGTTCATAAAGTGGATGGCCATCAGGATAATTGAATTTCTCCAATTCGATACCCATTTCTTTGCTGAAATAGCTGACATTATGTCTAAGACCCTTTAGCTCTTCAATATCAAAATTATCCTTATAGACAGGTGGAATACCATCAAGTTTAAGAGTGATTTTTGCAAATATATCTTTCAGACAAACTATTGTAGTCCCTAACTCAAAACGGAAATCAAGTATCTTTGATATTAATTCCTGTTCTTTTGGTTCCAATTGTATTTGATTCATAATCATAAATATGTATAGTTAAATCATTTACCTTCTACCATAAACCGCCTCATAATCATACTCCTCATAGCGTTCTGCTATCTGGTGAAGACGATGGGCGAACTCGTTTTTCTGAGTATAAATCTCATAACGCCTGGCATACTCATCAATTAGATCTTCCAAAGACACCTTCTGCTTAGAACGATGCAATCGCTCATCAATAGCATCACGCAAAGGATGAGATTTTGAAGCCTCGGATATACCGTAACCTATTGCGCCAGATAAAAAATTGTCTAATAGTCCCATACCTCTATTCTTCTATTTGAGGGAACTCTATTGGTTCATCACTTCTTCTGTCATTCAACATCTTTATAATGTCTGAAGGATTGCGAAGCTCATCACCGTCAGTAAGAAGCTCAACACTAGCAAAGGCTATTGTTGCGGAGTCAGAGATTGCTGCATTTATGGAAATGCTATTAGGAAATTGATTAGTGGATAGCATTGCGCCTAGTGAGGTCTTGTATATGTCCATAAAGACCTCTTTTTGATAATCGGATAATTTGTTTGTCATGGTTTCTTATATTATTTTTTTCAATATATTAATGGCATTCTCATCCCTAACAAACTCTTGACGGATCTCTACAACTCCTGTATCCCATGCGAGTTTTGCCTTTTCCAGGTTCTCCTTTTTAAAGAAATCATCGTACATCCCGTCAAAGAAATCATCTTTTAGAATTGATACGACTTCTTCTTTAACTGATTTTGGGATAGTCTGATATTTTTTTCCTGTTGTAGCAACAAAAAATTTGTTATTTGCACTATAAATGTATAACAGCGCCTTCATTGCTTTTTCTTCTTCATGCAGCCTATAATAGTTTATTAGTTCTTCCAGATTTCCGATTCCATCAGCAAAAATGTCCCATACATCTTCTTCTGATTCACAGAAGAATAATCGGCAGTATATATCAAAATCTGAAACTTTTTTATTTCCTCCCCAGCTGAAATCTTCGGTGCGATACAGGATGTCTATATCACTCATCGTTTTATTTTCTTTTGTGTTTATAGGAATAAAGTCAAATGAAGACCACGGAAAGCAAACATACATTATCAAATTTTCTCTTATTTGGACATCACCGATGTTATTGTATGAATGGGTTGCCATGAACTCATAAACGTTATAGTTAACCTTCTCCATTACAGCCTTAATGCTATTAATAGATGTAGCATTTATGCTGCCCATGTCAGTTTCCATCTCAATCCAGTCATTCACTTCTTCTTTAAACTTTTGGGTATCACATTCCGAAACTTGATATGAGCCTAAAGGTTTATTATAAGCATAGTTCCAAATCATAATAGTTTATTCTTTTGTTAATAAGATAAATGAAATCTATTAGGATCTGAGTGAGCAAGCTCAACTCTTTTCCCTTTCCTGTCTAATACAAAGAGTTGAACATCACAGTAGAAATATACAACTCCTTTGTTGGGGACATCGAACTGATCATACGCAATGAATGGTCGTTGAATGTTCTCAAAATCATTATCATCTGGCACAATTTTGCCGATTATCGCAAAGTAACCATCTTCATCTTGATATTGTTTGCCTTTAAGTTGTTTGCCTTCTTCGTCAAAAAAGCGTATCATATAATAGCAAGTAGAATTTTTGAGGTTATTATAATGTTGCCTGAAATAGAAATACATACCAGAGTTTCCTTTATCTGTAATGTTATGTTCTATTAATAAATCGCTTATTTTTGCACTAATATTTTTCGCGGGATTTGCAATGTCCACTGCAACTACATCATCAAGTGGCTCCTTTTCTTCCCAGTACTGAAATAATCGAGTAAAAACAGCATAGCCTATAAAACCAATAATCACTAAAGTAATTATTGTTCCGATCAATTGAAACAGGAATTTACCCATTTTACATAAAAACTTTATGAGTCCAACACATTAGTATTCTATTGGATTTCCTGGCCCAAACCATTCGCATACACGGTTATTGTCAAGTTGGGCATAAAGTCTGTCTCCACTCCAATAAGCTGTAATTGCATGAGTTCCAGAGGGTGTATATTCAGAGTGTTCAGCACCAGAGTATACCATTCCTGGCCTAAAACATTGAATTTCAGATTGAAGAGGTGTATTTACAATCTTTATCGGTCCGCCTACAAATTCATCATAACCTGCCCATCCTGTGGTAATTCTTCTGCTCCGACTCTCTTCTTCTCTATACGAGTAAGAGTTTGTTTCGTAATTGTCATCTGAAGTGTTTTCTACACTATCGTACAAATCTCCCATAGCATTCCAAATTCCTTTAAGAAGACCCATGACTCATTACACTTATCCGTATCGTGCGCAACTTCTATGCCGCACTGTCCCCAAGGCTTGGCTATTAGTAAAAGATATAAAAAAGGCGTGGGAACATATCGCTTATTATCTACTTGGCTCCCCTTTCGAGGTCTGGACTGCCCACCGTCTAATAAGCAAATGCCCACGCCAACAGATATGATATGCTCCTATAATGGAGTATAAAATACCCATGACGTGAGCGTTCTTGCTCATTACCAACGGTGAAGTGTCCAGTTTCAGTAGAAGGTAACTTCGCGAAAACGCCCTGTCGTTGTGACCACTAAGTGCCACATTGACGCCACAAATTTATGAAAAATAAATGAAAATACGCCCTTGACAGGTCGTTTATTTACAATTATTTGCACATTTTTGTTATATTGTGTGCTCAAGATGTACTATTTCTATTTTTACCTTCCAAAATAAAGTTGTATATTTGCAATGAAGGGTAGCGATGTGCGACCTCCACATTTTCCAGAAAACAGATTGAGGTAAATTAAGATTTAAAAGATGAAACAAAAAATTTATTATCGCAGTTCAGAGCTGAAGCAACGTGGTTGTGTTTGTTACCGGCTCTTTTCTTGATGTCACAGTGACAGGTCATTGACATCATGACTTTCAATTCTTACAGCTTACAGTATTACAGTTTTTGGAAAGGAAAAATAGGTTTCGGATTCTTAAAACACGAGGACTGGGACTGTTTCTTGGACAACGCTAATTCACACCAGGCGTTACAGTTGACAGTTTCTGAAAACGAATTTTTTGCGTTACAAATAACAGTTAACAGTTTTGGGAAATGAATTTTTTTAGTAGCCTACGGCAAGAAATCTTTGGAGGAAATCTTTTTTAAGATGTTGCTTCGCAAGAAATATTTTAGGGATTTGCAGATTATCTCCCTAACAAAATCTTTAACGAAAATCTCAGCGAAAAATGCGCAACAGTACGTTGCTTTTGGGGAGGATTTATATTGGGATCGCCTTACGGCTCGAAATCTTAACGAAAATCTTAAGAAAAATCTTTAACGAGAATCTTTTTCCGTGTTCTCCGTGTGATCCGTGGATTTTTTTGGGGGTAGCCTGAAGGCTAGATGTTTTGGAGTAGCGAAGACAGAGTGAGAGTTCCATTTCATGGCACCTTTTCTCGCCATGGCAGAATTAAAGCGAGCTTTATTCTGCTCATCTGGCTTAACGAAAACGTTCGCTTTCACTATGCTGAGTCACGACAAAACAAACCATAGGTAAATCTTTGGAGGAAATCTTTAATAAAAATATGGCCTATGGCCAGAAATAAATCATTGAATCATCGGAATTCACACTTCAGACCTCAGACTTCAGACCTCATTTTTGCGTTACAGTTACAGTATTACAGTTTCCAAAAAGCAAAAACAAGGGCTTCATTTGACTTTCTGGCGAAACGGAGCTGTGTGGTATTATCGCATGATTTTCTTGCCGGCTGCCACCCAACCGAGATAGCCGGAGTCGAGCTCAATGACGCGATAGCCATGACGGACAAGAATTTGGGCGGCACGCTTGCTTCGCTTGCCACTGCGACAGTTGATGGCGATGGTCTTGCTGAGGGGAAGGGTTGTGGTGGCGCGTTGCTCAAAGTCGGGGTTGAGAACGTCGATGTTGATGGCACGGTCTATATGACCTGCGGCAAACTCTTCTGACGTGCGCACGTCAAGACGGATGACTGTTGTGTCGGCAATAGCTTGTTCGTAGGCTTCTACCGTCAGACTCTTGAAAGCCTGGCTTTGGGCGTTGCCGGTGATGGTCGTCAGGACCATGGCGGCGAGGGATAGTATCTTTCTTTTCATTGTTTGTTTTGTTTTGTTACTGAACTTTCGCATGTGGGGAAGTTAAGGGAAGTTAGGGAAGTTAGAGGGAAGTTAGAGAGAAGTTAAGGGACAAATGTCCTACGTCTTACGGCAAAAGGCTATTGTCTCTTAACTTCCCGAACGA
>NZ_NPIZ01000063.1:0-13128 GCF_002251185.1 Prevotella sp. P5-126 | reverse complement strand
TCTACTTGCAATAGAATGCCATTATTTAATGGTTTCATTTCTATTTCATTAAAGAAATTATGGGAATTTACAAATACTATTAGACTATCACCAGAAAATGCAAGTCGCAAATTCCAGAAATTACTAATACCCCATGATATCGTTTGATGCTTTCCTTGAAGCTGAGGATTATTTTTAATTATTATGCTTGTGATACAATTGCTTCGGTAATAATCCTTGTAACTATGAAGCGTGCTAGGGCTTATATTCAAGCTTTGTTTGGTGTACTGAGGATTCGTCTTAAATTGCAATGCAGGAGAGTTATTAGTGAATTTATTAAGCAAAGCTCGAACACACATAATAGCTGTCCACAGCAATAACAAAGAAAATAACAGAAATATAAAAAACCAACGAATACGTTTTTCAACAGGATTAATATCCTCAGAAACATTAAGACTTACCGCATTAACGATATACATCCCATCTTTCTTTTCGATTCTCTTGCCATTCCATTTAATCGTATTATAGCTATCAACTCCTCTAAAACGAATTTTAATAGAATCAATTATATTGTCTTCTATAAGAGGATTTCCAGGAAATAATGTTAGTTTAAGATCCAATCTTCCATTTCGAGATTTTGGTAATCGAATATCCTGGTTTGTGATATTATGACCAAGAGAATCGAGGATACAAACGTATTCTGGTAATCCCTCAATCCTTATGTTAGCATATTTTATAGATGAATCGTCTGTCACATCTTTTGAATATGAATACGATAATGATAACGAAGTAGTATCACTATACTCTCCCCCCCAACCGTGCCATTTTTTATAAAATGACAGGCGACGTTTAACTAAGGCTCCTTTTTTGTACTTTTTATCTGCTTCACAAAGTTCAAGTTTAGGAGTCTTTTCATCCACAATTGTAACAGTTATCTTTTCCTGATCAGGGAAATTATATGTATTTGTTTTATGCTCACCCCAATTATAAACAAAATGCAGTGTAGGAGACCAACTGTCTGGAAGTTTTCCATTATGAATCGATGTTACTTTAATTTTTAAATATTTCTCACTTTTATTAGGATTGCTTTTTATTGGATATTCTATTGGTCAAGAAATCATTAATAGGAATGGAGTGATGCGTATTCCACGAGTTAGAATTCGCGGGAACAGTAATGGAAGAAATTGTTTCTTCGATTTTCTTTCTATCTTCCAATGAAAATTCTCCTCTTTTATAAATCGTAGAAGATTGAAGAACACCATTGTTCCATTTTCGACCATAGAAGGGAATAATATCTATATCAACAGAATCTATATCAAGATTTAATATCGACACTTCCAAAGAATCCTTGACTTTATCCAAAAGAGTACGGCCATTTTTGTCTTTATTCCCCATTTTCTCACTTATCATAGAGCCTGAGCAATCTACATAATATACTCTATGCTCAAGCAAATTTAGATTCTGTGAAATAGAATCCAAACGTTCTACGTTTACTACATACTCTTCTTGCTTTTCATCATCTATATACTGTTCATTATTTGTTGAGTAATCTTTCACTTTATCAACGATGGATTCTGAAAAGTCGCAAGAAGTTAGCAAACATACAAATCCAAATATAAAATAAATTACTTTACTAATAGTATTCATGATGTAATATGCCTTATGTGATTTTAATTAGTTTCTGATGCAAAATTATGCGTTTTTTGATTTGTGTTACAATTATGCACACTTATTTACACTGCCATCTTCATATCTGTGTTCAGGAAGTTTGTAACTCAGTGTTATTGTTCTGATAGCAGTACAAAAACCTGAGCGACTGTTTTTCTTTAGCCTTATACTCACAATTCTCCAAAACCTTTTGAGAAGCGATGTTGTTCACATCAACTTCGGTATGAAGTTCGTTGGTGAGCTTTGCGTCATATATATATTGAGTGGCCAACCTCACGCTTTCTTGCATGTAACCTTGATTTCTATATTTGGGGTGCATGGCGAAGAAGATGGTGGGATTGGTTGATAAGTCCATTGCGGCAACGAAACCGATAAGGGTGTCGTGCTTTCTGATTCCCCATAGGACGCCGTCGTTCTTTGACAGGTAAGTGCAGAAGGACTTCAGAATCTGTTTGATGCCTTCGTTTGTTTGGGCAATGTCACAGAGGTCGGGCAGGAATCGTTGAGTGTATGCATCTGAGAATATGGTTCTCAGTGCAGCGATGTCATTTTCCTCTACTTCATTCAGCGTACAATGATCTGACTGTAATGTGGGGACGGATGGTCTGCTGAGCATACCACGTTCTGCCATTTCGCAGAAAAGGAACATATGCAATTGATGGTAGAGCCTCTCGTTGTGGCAGAGGGTGTCCCATTGCTCATCTGTGTATGCGATAGAGGCCAGGCACATATTGCACATTCTGACTGCCGGGCAATAGGTGCATCGATTCTCACGCTTGCGGTAATACTCCTTGGTCATCTCGTTGGCTTTCTGCCAGTCAATGCCATCGTTGATGCTACCAATGCGGAAGCGGTCGTTGAACTTCTCGCATACTGCCAACTGGAGATTGGCATCGATGTAGAGTTTGGTGTTAACGGGCATACAAGTGGAGAGTGGTGTGCTTTCCGAGACCTCAAACACTGGTCTGTTCTTCCAATAAGAGACAATCTCATCAAAGAATGTCTGAAGCACCGACCATTCAGGGTGCTGCTCATAAGCATCGAGGAGATGGATGTATTGTGTCTTCAGCGTTTCCCAATCTTCTTTTGCCACACCTTGCAAGAAGTTTGGGGTCAGTCCGCTAATGTGAGTTGGTGCATAATGCTGCAACACCTCGTCTTTGTGCCATGCTTGCGCAATAGGCATCAGCTTGGAAACTGACGGCAATGTCATCATCAATACGACTTTGGGGTATTGATTGAATGTGTTGCTATGCAGATACGCCAAAGCATTCCGTACCTTGGTGTATGAGCCATTGCCTTTGGCATCCACTCTGTGTGCATCATGGAATGGCTGTGTGCCGTCAATAGAGATTGCAAGTTCCACACCATTGTTTACCAACCAATCAATGCGTTCTTCTGTCAACAGCGTGCCATTGGTGGAAACAGAGAAAGTCACATCGTCTTCCCATCGTTGCTGTCCTGCTTGTATGGCATACTGAACGAGCGGATAGTTAACGAAAGGCTCGCCTCCATAGAACGAAATGCGTATGGGCTTTGTCTTTGCCGTCTTGGCGATAAAGTCGTAGATGGCTTGAATGTCGCCCTCACAGAGTGTCCGACTGTTGTGGCTGTGGTTGCCCTCATACTCGCCTGAGTAACAGCAATAGGTGCAGCGGAGATTGCACTGTTCTGTAATGGCAATGATGAACATATAGACCTCCGGCATCGAAGAAAATTCGCTGGGAGGCGTAAACGTCCAGGCATAACGGCTGTCATCTACGACACCCTGAACGATTTCGTTGGTCTGCCGTAGATAAGAATAGCTGTTATTATGGAGCGTCGTGATGTTCATCTTTGTTTATCTGTTACCGCATCGTTGAGCTGAGCAATGTCCGCAACTGAGGCAACGGGCTTGACAGGCTGCCATGCCCATAGCCTTGACGGCTTCTCTCTTCAGGTCATTCGCAATCTTATTGAAGTTGAGAATGGTAAGGATATTATCGTTTGCAGGAAGTGCAATGGTCTGTGTATTCATACAATGCTATATTTTAACTGTTTACTATCTGATTATAATTCCCATGCTCGTACCAGTCGAGGAGCTTGGCGGCACGGTCAACCAACCAAGGGAACTCGGCGGAACGGATTGTGAGGTTTTTTACAATGACATTGAGCGTGCCAGTGTAGTTCTCGTTGAAGTCTCGCGCCTGTTGGATGAAGCCATCAATGTTTATTTGGTCGTAATATTTCCTCGGAAGTCCGGCTTTCTTGATCATAGTGCTGAGTGCCACATTGATGTCTTGACAGCAGAGCAGACCAATGCGGTCGGCTGTATAGTCGGACTTGCGATACCATTCAAACAGAGGTAGTTTGACAAGCGAAGCCCAGGCCTTGAAAGTAGGATCGGACATGAAAGGCAGGTAGAACGACATGATGAGCATGTGGTACGGTTTGTGACCCGCGGCAAAATGGCCCAGTTCATGTCCAAGGGTGAACATCATCTCGCCTTCGGTGAAAAGGTCGGCACTGCCCGACATCATGACGATACGGCGGTGCTTCTCGCCATTGGAGAAATGGTAAGGTCCGTAATACCAATCGGTGGAGTAGGCGGGAATGTCCTCGATGCCAAGTATGGCACAGGCTTCAGCGAGCTGCGCATACATCTGCGGCAGGCTTTCGGCTGTAATGTTTATACCTTCACCTTGGTTTTCCACCTCGTTGTATGCCTCCTGATATTTGCTGGTGGTGGCAGCGAGGAAATCCTTGAAGGTATAGTACTCCACATCTGCCTTGAATATCTCGTACCACGTCTTCAGGTCATGGTCAAGCGGGTGCTTGGCTATCTCACGTATGAAGTCCCACTTTGACAGGTAGGGGACCTTCAGACTGTTTAGCCATTCTACCTTCTTCTTGTCATCGGGATGCATGACAGAAGCGAAGTCGATATTATGCAATCTCTTTCTCATGGGCTATCTGAGATAACGGCGTGTTACGAAACGTCCATATTCTCCGCTGTCAATCCACTTCAACAGCTCGGCAGAGCGCATAACTGTCCAGGGATGGGTCTCATCGGCAATGGAGAGGAACTTGACTACCTTGTTCATTCCCTCATAATCGAGCATCTTGAAATCGCGTGCCTGCTGGAGAAAGGTCTCTGGACGGATGTTGTTGAACTCCTTGATGGGGAGACCTGCCATCTTAATGAAGGCTCGTGTCATGGCATCGGTGTCCTGACAGCACATCAGACCGGCACGGTCGGCTGTGAACTCCGACATTCGGCTCCAATAGTATAGGGCGAACTGCAATCCGCTGGCTACCAGACTGCCACCGGGGATAGTGTCTATTCCCCAGTTGATTACTTGCGCCATAAGATGATACAACATGTGCTGCGACTTGATGTGCCCGACTTCGTGGCCTATGATGAAGAGTATCTCGTCATCGTCACAAAGGTCAATCAAACCGGAGTTGAGAACGATTATCGGATTCTCAGCTCCAATGGTACAGGCATTGATGTCATAGCCCCAAGTGATATACAGTTCAGGTACTTGCTGCAGGTCGAGAATTCGACAGGCTTCCACAAGATACTCATATATCTTGGGATAGTTTCCTTTCGTGACCTTCAGGTTGCTACCCGTATATTGAATGTTATATACTCGCTCGATGAAGTTGGATGTCACCCATTTGCAAGCCGTGGTAAGGAACGGGATGCTTTCCAGTTTCTCCAAGGCGGCTCTGTCCAATGGATGCTCGTACTGACTATGGTCGAGACCTGTGAGTATCTGCTTGTTGTGTATCATAATGCTGTCTTTTTCGAATTTATTATATTCCGTCAACACTGTAGAGGAGTGGGCAACTATCCCAGTTCTATCAAATCATCTTCAATTTTCTCCATAAAATCACTGGGAATATAGGCTGTAAGCACATATCCGATGCCGTTCAACTCTACAGCGATGCGTTGCTGACCTGCTGCTCTCACAACCTGACCGACAACGCCCTTGAAGTCGCCACACACAACTTTGAAATAATCACCGCTCTTGAAATGGCAACGGTCTTTCGATGTGGCCAAGATATGTTCATTCTTTGTTTCCACAACGTTTATGAATGACTTCATCCTGTCATCAGGGATAGTTATAGGTGGATTGAGCTGGGTGTCTGGCTCAATGGGCTTTGTCTTGTCGGTATAGTATTTCAAGAGACCTGCTGTCTTGGCTGGCTCCTTTACAAATTCAAGAGACTGTTCATAAGTCATATACGCAAAAACAAGGTTGGGAAGAAGAGGCTGTTGAACAAGCTTCTTCTTCCCATTTATTTCTTTTTTGACCACAGTCATCGGGATATATGTCTCGATGCCTTTTTTTTGTATTTCCACACATGCCAAGGCTGTGCGTCCATATGTGGCACGAAAAACGTACCAAACCTTCTTACCACTTGGCACGCAATCCAAGGACACCCCTGTATGGGAGTTCTCTGTCTGATGACTTTGAACTTCGGGGGAGGTGCAGGAGGTAAGTCCAGCACTGGAGGGATTTTTACCGCCTCGTCGGGTGTCAGCATTAGGCAATGCTGGCGTATGTTTCTTAGATTCGTTGTTCATAATCTAAGGATCAGTTCCTTTACAAACATTAATGCGCTGACAGAATGTTTAGTTCCCCAGTTGGTGTATTGTTTATGTCAATTGGTTAACTATATATGGTTTCCACTCGTCAAGCGGTTGTTATAGGTTTGTTAAATAGAAAGTCCGAGACAAAATTACAAATATTTTTTGAGAACCCGCAACTTTTCTACAAGAATCGGACAAACTTTTTAAAAATATTCTCAAAATAAATGAAAATCAGCGTCAGAATTTGTTATTCCCGAACATTTTGTATATACCGATTCTATAAAAACATTAAACGAATATTGTTCAAACAGACTATGCTATCGCATGAATACTTCCGAGATTTATTGAAATTATTGTGCAAAGGTATTTGTTATGCCTTATTGACTGCAAGGTCAAGGCTCTGCTTGGCTTCCAAAATCTCCACGCCTACGGGTCGTATTTTGGTGCCAAACCTTGCATCGATGTGCATAACACCTTTTTAAGGCACATAATTTCTAACAAATCCCGGAAGTAGTTTTACTACGAAAGGGAAATGAAATTTAAGCGAGAGTAAAGATGAAGTTTAACTTCGGCTTTTCCGAGTGACCATTCATTCGGCAGAGCCAAAATAAAAATTTTGAAGTATGAGCAATATTTGTGACACGCAGTACAAGGTGAGAGGTTCACGCAAGGCATTGAGCGACCTTTGGAACACCCTTCAGATGATGGAGGTGAATAGTAAGGATGTGTATCTTTACAAGTTGGCAGAACACTATGGCATTGACTATGAGCATAGCGGTATATCAGTCCGTGGACATATCTATTGGGCTGAGTTCGAGGATGACGAGGGTGGAGGGCTGTTGTCGTTTGACACCGAAAGTGCATGGTCGGCTTGCGACCTGTTCTTTGATGAATTGAATAAGGTACATGGCAATGAACTTTCTATAAGTTACCGTGAGATAGAATGTGGATGTGAGATATTTTACGTCCACGATGTAGGAGGTTTCTTTCCCGAAGAGTGTTGTGTAAATTCTTCTGGTGGCAACTTTGAAGATATTTGTGAAGATGTGTATGACACCATATGCGATGCTATTGAGGCATGGTGTGAGAAGACCGGCATTAGCCAAGGCGAGCGGACAGAGGAAGAAATGGTTGACTTCATCAACGAATACGAGTACGACTCAGAGGACACCTATTATTATATACACCCATTTGAATTTGATTAGTACTTACCGCAAGGGGTAAGGTTCACTGCTTTGCCCTTTGCATAACCACTTTGAAATATGAAGAGATTAAGTAAGAAACAGATTGGAAGAGCTGCATGCACCATCTTGCAGCAGTTGGCTTTAACCACACCTTTTAATGTAGTGTATAGTTGGGGAATAACAAACAAAGTTGCAACTCAAATAGAAATCATGGTTGATGGAACGGAGAAAGCCGTAGCAGCATTGATGATGGATGTTAATGGCTTCAACTATCAAGGCAGGCTCTATGTAACCAATAACCGAGTTAAGCAAACCTTTGGCTTGTATAGCGAACAGAACGGAATGTTGCATGAGGAAAAGAAGAGTATTGCCTATAAAGACTTGGGGCAAGTGCTCGATGCGGTTATTGAGACAGGCGGCATGAGCCAACAGGAGCACCTGCAAAGATTGCGTGAATATGCAAAGAGACTTTTGGCTTAGTATAAGAATATCCACTTAAAAGATTATACAAATGAAAACATTAGACAGAGAACATGTAAGAAGCGTTGTGAATATCATCTTCTCCCAATTGCTTCACACAACACCTATAGACGTTATCAATAGTTGGGGCATCTCTAAGATGTATGCTACCCAAATTGTCAAGAATGTCAATGGCGAAGACTTCACTATGGCGGCTCTTGTCATGCAAGTGAATGGTTTCCAATTTCAGGGCAAGGTATATATTGCTTTGGATGAAGGCTCTGATTACTACCGTATCTATGGAGAAAAGGATGGAACAACAAAAGAATATCATCATGATATTGCTTTTGATGAGCTTGGCGATGTACTTGACTCAATGATAGAGACTGGAGGTATGACCAAGGAAGAATACCAAGCAAAGGTAAAGGACTTTGTTTGTAGCCTCTAACATCAGTATTTTGGTGCAAATTTAGTGTTAAACACGAGGAATTTATCTTTATTCTAATTGTTTTATACTAACTTTGTACCAATAATAGGATATAACGCTACATCGTGCTACAAGACGCTACAAGTAGGCTACATATTTCAATGCCTATAAAAGTTATGTAACATCTTGAAAATCAATATTGCTACATGAAGATACAACTTTCAGAGTCATATTTGACTTATAGGTATTTGAATAATAATGGTAAGATAGTGGTCATGGTGTAGTATTATCCCCCTTTCATAAGGGCAATTCATAAACATAATACAAAGGCAATGAGATGATAAACAGAAAACAATGGCAACCGACTTGTTTGAAAGTAAGAAGCGAGTGTCGTAATGCCATAATCTCCTCAAAGATTTGAGGGGTGGAGTAGAAAATAGAGTCAATAGATTTCTTAAAATAGTTAAATTGTGTAACAAAAGTCATTCATACACAGTGTTTTAAGACGTTTTGTCTTGCGCCAGTTCTGCGCCATTTTTCGTGCAAAATAAGCGAAAATGCTTAAAGGCGGCACTTGAATATCAACGAGTTACAGAAGATGGTAGAGTGGTATAAAATCCCTCTCTCTCCGCAAAACTCGCTGATTTTCAGCGAGTTTTTTTTTACACCCAATTAAACACCCAAAAATTAGGGTATCATCAAGCCTTATAAAGTATCATTTATAGGAGTTTAGCGCGAAAAATGGCTGTAAACTCGACTTTGCAAGGTTACAGCCATTTTTTATCTACACCCAATTTTAAGGAAATCTACACCCAAAAATAAAAAATATCAGATTTGTGTGTGTGATTGCTTTGCAGTACATAAAAGCATAAAGACTTTATCCAAATAAAACATTCAACATCTCTGCAGCAATTCTATCGTCCTTCAACTTTATTATATTGTCTTTATCCGAGTAGAAGCCCAAAGCATTCACATTCCCATACCAAACAAGTGACTTGTCTATTACTATTGTACAAAGTTTCAAATTTGGATTAGTTGTGGCATGTAGCCCTGACGATTGAAGGAAATCATACTGCTCATCATTTATTGCGGTAACGATTGCAACTTCAACTCCATTGGCACTTTGTTCTTTCAGCAGAGAAACAAGTTTGTTGTTTGTAACACGATATAATCTTGGTGAAGAGATGACAATAGAGCGTTTTGCCATGGCAATATCTTTTGCCAAAGACTTGATAAAGGATCTACCGTTGAAAATCTGACTATCCTCAGAAGTTGCAGGCAAATCACTAATTTCACCAAACAATGTTGGCTGTCCTAACTGAATCATCTGATATCCTATGGCAGCATACGCTCTTAGGCGATTGTGATACATGCTATCACATAATGGTTCGTGAATATCAATGTAGTCATAGATACGAACGTCTTTCTTTCCGTCATTTTCACGATGAAGACGACCTGCATACTGCTCCAATCGTCCCTTCCATGAGATTGGCAAAGCAAGAAATAATGTATCAAGGCGAGGATAATCAAAGCCTTCACCAACATATTGTCCGGTTGCAACAATTACCAGAGGCTCGCCCGCGGGAATTTCTTGGAGCCTTTGTAGTGCATCACGCTTTTCCTTGGCTGTACTAGCTCCTGTCAGCTGAATGACATTTTTTGCATAAGGTTTTAGTTTCTCTGCCAAAAGATCCACGTGTTGCTTGATGCCTGTAAGCACAATTGGCGTTCTGCCACTCTCCACAGCTTTATGTATATCATCTACAATGAGAGAATTACGAACCTCGTCTGCCGCAAGACTCTTTTGTAAAGCAGGAAACGACTGTTTGTCGTCGGTTATGCTGCGATAAGATGTGAATCGTGGAATGAGGTATCTGCGGAACGACTGTTTCTGAATTTGACTCTTGGAGTCAGCAGAAAATCGTATGGGGCCACATTGCATGAAGATAATCGGCTGCTGACCATCCTTGCGGATTGGAGTTGCCGTTAAACCATGCACATATTGAGCCTTCACGGACTTAAGAACCTTTTCGAAGGTAATAGAAGAAACATGATGGCATTCATCGACAATGACCATACCATAGTCTTGAACGAACGACTTTACTTCTCCATCCTCAAAGCATGACTGTATTAAAGCAATGTCAACAACTCCATGGATGGTATCTGTTGTGGAATCAAGACAACCTATTGGCGAGAACGCTTTCCTACGTCCTCTTTTTTTGACAGGTTCTGGCTCCTTGTAATCAATATCCAGGAACTCACTCAATCGTTCATGCCACTGCGTTAGCAATGCTTTGGAGTGAACGAGAATAAGTGTGTTTACCTTACGTCTTGCAATCAAAGATGCAGCAGTAACTGTCTTTCCGAAAGCTGTGGTAGCATGGAGTATTCCATTATCAAAGGGAAGCAATGATTCAATTGCGTCAAGTTGTTCCTCTCGTTCTGTTCCAAGAAAAGTGACAGCTACAGCCTTACCATGATTCGTTTCGTCAACGATAGTGTATTTTGCGCCATTTGAGTCAAGTAACTTCATGATAGCCTCTTTGCACCCTCTCGGCATTGCAAGATAATCATCTGTAATGTCAAAGCACGATATGATGCGAGGTATTCCGTATGTGGACATGCGCATTGCCTGCTTCTTGTAGAATTCCGGATTGCGGAATGCTGCAATGCGCTTGATATGGTTAAGTACTTTGGCAGAAACAGAATTGAGGGGAATGTAGATTTTATCAGCTACTGTTATGGTTATCGCTTTGTTAAAATCTGCGCTATTGATATTTTGAGGTACAGGAGTCACCCATGGCTTACTCTCGCTTGAGGTTGACAAGACGCCCAAGTCTTCATGGATATGTTGCTGTAGAATAACATCAACTTTTTGTTCTTCAATCTTCTGAACTTGCGCAAGATAAGCCCATTGGTCTTTGTACGCAAGGAATTCATCATCAACGAACACACTATTCAATTCCTTACGTGCCTTTCCTTGTAATGGCAAAGCAACGAGATTGCCGAAGCCTCCTTCTGGCATTCTGTCTTGGTTTGGAAAGAATCTGTCATAAGAATCGAATGCCATTCTTCCGTCACGGCTCATCGCTTCTGTCAGAATCGCATTGCCAAGTCTTCGTGCCTTGTAAGCAGGAACAACAGCGTCGAAGAATATCCAAACATGCGCTCCATTACCAGAACGAGAACGTTCTATAGAGTAAGGTATGTTCCAATCACGACAAACGCCAACAAATGCCAGCACATCATCCTTGTACCCATGCTTGCAGCTCTTATCGTCAAAGTCAGTACATAGGAAAGCACAATTGTTGTCCAGCATGATGGCATAGATTCCAACCACATCGCATCCGTTTTCGTCATTGCCGATAAGGTGCCTGCAAATCTCATCATACCCAAGTGGCAGAAAATTACGGTTTGGACAATCCGCACACTTGACAGCCTTTTTGTCACAGACACTTCTTCTCCATTCATTTACACAAACAGGTTGATAGCCACCTTTATTCGTTGCCTTGCTATACCATCTACGGGCGAACACATCTTCTCGCCCACGGAACAAACTACGGAACAACTCGACTCTCTCATCTTTTCCCAGATGAACATCAGGGAACGAAATAACAGAGTAAACCTTCTCTTCGTCTGTATTGGCAGTAGCAACTTCATACGCAATCCCATTCGCTTGAAGTATCTCCTTCAAACGAGCATTCTCCGTCCTCAATTGTCCCAATTCTAAAAGAAGGGAGTCGTATTTCTGTTGCTCCTGTTGCATATTATAAAGGTGTGATTAAAACTTACGTTTGAATCCTCGACAGGTTTGTGCCGATTCTTGTGGAGTATTCTTGGAAACTCTCATGTTTGAATAGCATCCACAGTGAGCATATCTTCCAATCTTTTACTAAGATTTGTCTCATAAATATTCTATTATGAGGCAATATACATACTTATACATGTACAGCTATTCAAATTCTGTCTCTAGTATAGTTATTGTCTAAAACCTGCCAAATATTGGGTGAATAGAAACCTTGCTTTTGAGATTTTGGATTTTTTGAATCCAATTTTCGTTCATAGTATAATTTGACGTTTTGCTTTACACTTTTCATTATGGTGTTGAACTTAGTTCCGCATTTAAAATCTGAATACCTATTCTTCGCTTTGTCAATGACTTCTTTATAAGTAAATGGGTACCTCTTTCTTATATCCTCCTCTGACAAAGTGACAGGGATTCCATTTTCGTCGTATTTAACATTGGTGGAAGTAAACGAATTGCCTTTTTGAAACTTAAGCTCAATTTTTATCGCGATGTCGTATTCTTCTCCTTTATTTTCGTTTTCGAGTTTATGCTTTATCAGTTGGATAAAATTTTGTGCTTCTGGAGATGATGCAGAGTCTACATCAATTTTGTTATCCACATATGCCAGTGGCATCAAATATAAATTATATTTTGATAAGGAACGCTTTGTTTGCCAGTCTTTTAGTACCTGTACGTAATTCTTTATACAAGCAAAACCTAATTCTTGCAATGGCTTTGAGAGATCCTTCATGTTAATAAAATGGATAGCATTATCTCTAAACTCTATCAGAGAATCAATATTGTCTTTTAGCTTACTAGGAAGCTCATGTTGTGAATTCAATCGGTTTAGGGCTTCATAAATAGAGATGGACTTTGGATTATTGGTTCGATTTCTGTCAAGAACTTTCTTTTTCTTAGATTTCTCACCATTTTTGTTAAAATATGGTTTGTAGCAATATATAGAGTTAATTCGATAGTTATTCAACTTAAGCAATCTCGCCTTTAACAACAACTCCCATGAATTTATTGCTAATATAGCAAAGGT
>NZ_NPIZ01000062.1:0-4581 GCF_002251185.1 Prevotella sp. P5-126 | reverse complement strand
ATATGAGCAGAATTAAGTTCACTTAAACTCTGCCATGGCGAGAAAAGGTGCCATAAAATGGAGCTTTATTCTGCTCATGGCTTAACGAAAACATTCCGATGATAAAAAGTACTTGATGGAAATAAAATCTTTAAATAACAATCCATAGTTTTAGATTTTCGTCATGATTTTGTTTTAGATTTCGAGCATCTCCGATGCGATCCATCTTTAAATCGTCCCAAGAAGCGAGGTATTCGAGCGCATTTTCAGTTATGATTTTTGTTTTAGATTTTTCCCTCCCAACCAAAATCTTTAAATAAAATCTTGACCAAAATACGCAACAGTACGTTGCTCTATGGGAGGAATTTATTATGGATCGCCTTACAGGCTCGACATCCTAACAAAAATCTTTAGAATAATCTTCAACTAGCATCCTTTATTAAAGTTAGCGTTAAGGTTAAGGTTGAAAAGTTCAGTTAAAAATTTGAAAGTAATATGAGAACAATAACATTGATTGTTGTGCATTGTACCGCTAATAAAGCGGGGAGCACGCTGAGAGTAAAGGACATCGATCGGTATCACCGGTCATTGGGATGGAAAGGATGTGGGTATCACTATGTGATTCCGACGGATGGGACCATCGAGAAAGGTAGAGCGGAGGATCTGGTGGGGGCCCACTGTAAGAACCATAACAAACACTCTATCGGAGTGGCGTATGTCGGAGGACTGGATGTGGATGGGAAGACTCCCAAGGATACCAGAACGCCTGAACAGAAGATTGCACTGTGGAAACTCATCAAGGAACTGAAGGAACGGTATCCTAAGGCTCTCGTCGTGGGACACTGTGACCTGGATCCACGGAAGCCGTTCTGCCCTGGGTTTAAGGTCCACGGAGCACACTCTAAATGATCCACGGAGCACACGGAGGACACGGATCATCGGAATTTAGACGGAATTTATACGGATATTTTTTTGGGGGGTTGCTTCGCAAGAAATCTTTGGAGGAAATCTTTTTTAAGATGTTGCTTCGCAAGAAATAATTCAATTACACACGAAAACATTGAGAATAATCTTTAACAAAAATTTTTTCTGTGTTCTCCGTGTCCTCAGTGTGTTCCGTGGTTTTTTAGTTGCCTACGGCAAGAAATCTTTGGAGGAAATCTTGTTTAAGATGTTGCTTCGCAAGAAATATTGTGGATTCGCAGTTGATCTCCAAATAAAATCTTTAACGAAAATCATTGACCAAAATGCGCTCGAGTTCCTCGCTTTTGGGGAGGGTTTTATTTTGGATCGCATCGGAGATGCTCGAAATCTTAACTAGAATCTTTAGAAGAATCTTTAACTAGAATCTATAAACTATAACCTTAACGTTAACCTTAACGCTAACCACTAAACACTAACCTATAACCTTTAACCTTTAAACTATAACCTTTAAACTAAACACTCCGTGTCCTCCGTGTGCTCCGTGGATTATATTCCGTGGATATTTTACCGGTTTTTGTGGTGTTCGAACCAGCGGTGGGTGTAGAGGTTGTAGATGAGCATGGCGAGGGAGACGAGGATGAGGGAGATGGTCAGGGAGGTGGTGTAGCGGGAGGCAGGGAGGGCGTAGGTGATGCCGACGCCGAGGGCGATGCCACTCTCCCATGCCAGCATATAGGTGCTCTGGGAGGTGCCACGCTGACAATGGCGACTGAGTTTGATGAAGAACAGGAGGAAACGGGAACCGATGAGGCCGATGGCGATGCCTATCAGGGCGGCAGCGATGAAGTCGGAGGATGCTGTGGGACGTACCATCAACAGGAGGAGGGCTGCCAAGAACAGGATGAGGCCACTGACAACCTCACTCTTGAGTTCTGCATCACGGAAGACGAAACGACAGGCTAACAGGGCGAAGAGGTAGCCTACCATGATACCGGCATAGAAATCGATGGTGGTGGCTAATGCCAGGACCATACCTACTGCCACGGAGATGAGGAGCAGGTTGACGAAAAGAATAAAGCCACTGCCTAACCAGAAACGGTCGGTGCTGAACAAAGTGACATGATCGGAAGGGGCACGGAACGGGAATTTCACCATGCGGATCAACAGGAAAGCGAATAAGGCACAGCCTACCGCCATCCATAACACATCAGGAACAGGCATGTGGAAATGGCGGGTGGCAAAAAGACCTGCCAACGGACCGAGGGACAGGGCGAAACGTCCGAACCACGACATGCTGTGGTTTGCCTCGGTACGGAGGTAGGACTCACAGGTGTCGATGACGAGGGTGCTGGAGAGTATCATCTGTGCCAAACCGAAGGTGGCACCTTGCACCAATCGCAACAGCATGACGAGGGGGAAGGTGGCAGAGGGCCACCCACCGTCAAAGAGATACCATAGGACACCAAGACATGCCGCCATGATGACGATAGACCAGAGGCATACCTTGTTGCGCCGATAGTGTTGCACAAGGAACGAGCAGAAGGGACCGAAGAGGAACAAGCCCAAGGCGAAGACCGCCATAGCGCCCCCTGTTTCTACCGCTGTGAAATGTCCGTTATCCTCCAAGCATTGCGGCAACAGCGGATAGAGGATATAGACCGACATAGACAACAGCAGGTTTGCTAAAGCCATCTGCCAGAACTCTCTATGCCAGAGGCGGATATGAACAGGGGTGTTCTGTGCGTTCATCGGGAAATATTGCGATTAGTAAGACTCGTTATCGTTGGGAAAATCGCCTGTTTTCACATCACCCACATACTGTCCTACAGCATCGGTGATGGTATCATAGAGTTGGGCGTAATGGCGGAGGAACTTCGGTTTGAAGCCCTTGTTCATGCCCAGCATATCGTGTACCACGAGGACCTGTCCGTCGCAGCCATTACCTGCACCGATACCGATGGTAGGAACGGTGAGTTCGCGAGACACCTGTGTGGCAAGTGCAGCAGGAACCTTCTCCAGGGTAACAGCACAGCAGCCAGCCTCTTCAAGGGCATGGGCATCAGCCAGGAGTTTGGCAGCCTCAGCCTCCTCTTTCGCACGCAGTCCATAGCCGCCGAAGACATTCACAGACTGTGGGGTGAGACCGAGGTGACCCACTACGGGGATGCCCGCACCGACGATGCGGCGTATCATATCGGCAATCTCTGCCCCACCCTCTATCTTCACGCCATCGCAACCTGTCTCTTTCATGATGCGTACTGCATTGCGCACACCATCATCGGCAGTCACCTGATAGCTACCGAAAGGCATATCGCAGACCACAAAGGCACGTTTGACAGCTCTTACCACCGAACGAGCATAGACAATCATCTCATCGACGGTGATGGGGAGTGTGGTGGCATTGCCAGCCATGACATTAGAAGCGGAATCGCCAACGAGGATGGCATCAACGCCAGCACCATCGACAATACCTGCCATCGTAAAATCATAAGAGGTGAGCATGGCAATCTTCTCACCTTTTTGTTTCATTTCCTTTAATCGACATGATGTGACTTTTCGGGTGTCACTAACCAAATATCCTGCCATTATATCTTATTAATTATTAGAGTTTTGGAATATATTCGCTAAAGTCTTTGATAACCTCATCGCTGAGTGGTGCAATCTGTTCTGGTGCATTGGTTGTAGCCAGTGCCACGACGGTCATGCCTGCGGCACGTCCGGAGCGCAGTCCGTTGAAGCTATCTTCGAAGACCACGCAGTCGGTGGGGTTAACCCCAAAGCGTGCTGCTGCCTTCAGGTAGCAGTCAGGATGCGGTTTAGAGTATTCGAAGTCCTCGGACGTAAGGATGGCATCGAAATAGGTTTTGAACTCAGGATGTCGGCGATAGACATTCTCCATCTTGGCTTGGTTGGAACTGGTAACGACAGCGGTCTTCACGCCATGGCTACGCAGTAGTTTGATGGTTTGTTCGAAGCCTTTCACATAGAGATAGTCCATCTCCTCTTCATATTTATTCAAGCGTTCTGTGATGAGGGTTCGTTTGTCTTTCAGGGGTCCATCGAACCATGCGTCATAGATTTGGTCGAGTGTCTGGCCTTTTATTTCGTGTTCCAGTCCGGGGTGTTCCGGATGGAACTCTCTGCACTGTTGTCCCCAGAAGATTGTGTATTGGGGTTCTGTATCGAAGACGACTCCATCCAAGTCGAATAATGCTGCTTTCATGTTGTTGTTATCTTAAAATCGGCTGCAAAGGTACATATTTTATAAGCAACAACCAAGAAAATCTCTCACTTTAAATTATTATGTCTCACGGAAATCACTCTGAATAATCCACGGAGGGCACTCTGAATGATCCACGGAGGGCACGGAGGACACGGATTTTTTTATCCACGGAGGACACTCTGAATAATCCACGGAGCACACGGAGGGCACGGATTTTTTTAGTAGCTACGCTAGAAATCTTTGGGGGAAATCTTTGTTTAGATGTTGCTGACGCAAGAAATGAATCATCGGATCATCGGAATTTAGACGGAATTTATACGGAGTTTTTATCCACGGAGCACACTCTAAGCAATCATCGGAATTTAAACGGATGTTTTTTTGGATTCTTCGCAAGATTTGATATACAAGCAACAACGGGCTGAAGGCCCAATGGCTTCCTTAGCCCAGGGTAACAC
>NZ_NPIZ01000061.1:0-1718 GCF_002251185.1 Prevotella sp. P5-126 | reverse complement strand
GCTGAATCATCGCCGAGAGTTCGTCGCGGTCAACGGGTTTGAGTAGAAAGTCGAATGCCTCGTTACGAAACGAAGAAAGCATCGAGTCCTTATGTCCGGTGTACATCACCACCCGGCAGCGTCCTTGCGTCAGACGTTTCACCTCGCGGATGAAATCCACTCCCGACATGCCCGGCAGTTCTACATCAAGAAAGACGAGGTCAGGAGAAGCTGCCTTGATCAGTCCTTCTGCCACCATGGTGTTGCAGGCACTACCCACAACTTCGATATCGTCATATTCCAAGAGCATGCGACTCAAAGTTTCGATGGAGAGAATCTCGTTGTCTATAATAATTGTTTTCATAAGTATCTAATTTGTAGAATAATAGTTTAAATTTGTGAAATATTTACTTTATAGTGCTTTCAAGTGTCTCGGAACCGTAAGCATAGCGCTGCATCCATTATTATTATGAATATCGAAACGGATCTTTGCGTTTTTGTTTTCTTCGTTGATAATCGCCATAGTGTGGCGGATGATATTCAGACCAATTCGTGCCTTGGTATTGTTGTAGGCACGGATGTCAAACCCAGGGCCTGTTCCTGCTTTATTTACCCCAAAGCTGATAGTCGATTACCTTATTGTCGTTGGGCTGAATGCTGTCGCTTGCCGAAGATGCAGGTTCTTGGGCATTCTTCTCCAGATGATAATAGCTCCCGGCCAGGGCTGCCAGTAGGGCGATGATGAGGGCACAGAGCAGGAGGGAGGCGTGGCGGTAACGGGGCGTACAGGACAGGCGCTGGCGCAGTTGGACGATATTCTGCGGACGGCTTTGCGGGTCGCGGCAACTACAGATTTCTGCCATCTTGCTGAGCGCCTTATCGCCCGTAGCCTTGGCCATGTCGCCCAGAACCATGCCCAGAGAATAAATATCGGCACGCGGTTCAGCCTTGGCTCCCGGCAACATCTGTTCGGGAGCAATATAGCCCGAAGTTCCGGCTGGCGATTTCAATACGCAGAAAGAATCGCTATCCGAGAGACCGAAATCGATGAGCTTCACGTTCTGTCCGTTATGTGTAATCATGATGTTGGAAGGCTTCAGATCGCGATGAATCATCTGTTTGTTGTGCATGTATTCCAGTGCATCCATCAGCTGTCCTGCTATCTTGCGGGCGAGTTCTGCCGAGAGGGCATTCTTCTTGATGAGCTGTTCCAGATTATCGCCGTCAATATATTCCATCACAACTACCGTGCCTAGGTTGTCAACCTTTTCCAGGTCGATGGTACGGCAGATATTGGGATGTTCCAGCTGCTGACCTATTTCAAACTCCTTGGCGAGTGCCTGGCGGTAAATAGGGGTGTAGAGAAAATCGTTCTTGAGACATTTCAACATGAAACGCTTGCCGTATTTGGTGGCTGTAAAGATGCGTGTATGGCCCGAAATAGACACGTAGCATTGGTGGAGATTGCTGAATGCATCCTCCACAGGCAAGGGGTTTGAATTGTTCATCTCCTTGCTGATATCCTCGGTAAATCCCGATGTCGTTTTCTTCTTCTTTTCTTCAGTTTCTTCCATGCTCACGGATTCCTCTTTTTCTTGATTACTGTTATTCTAGTTTCGCAACTGAGGGAATTGATTGAAGTTAAAGAAGTTATCACTCCCTACGGTCGTTCGGGAAGTTAAGAGACAATAGCCTTTTGCCGTAAGACGTAGGACATTTGTCCCTTAACTTCTCTCTAA
>NZ_NPIZ01000060.1:0-1298 GCF_002251185.1 Prevotella sp. P5-126 | reverse complement strand
TCACTAGTGTCCACTAAATAAATTTAAGACTTAATTCTCTTACAGTTTGTAACTTCTCGGCAGGTTCGCTTTTGCCGAGCAAATCTACGAGAGGGGTTCTGTCCAACAATGAGACAGATAAAATTCTTAACAAATCATACATTTCCATATTCAATTTCATTTTTCGTTCAACAATCGCAACCAAGCAATATGCAATGATTGCACTATACAATTGTATCTTTACAGCATTTTCGGTTGTGCCATAGAATTCCTTGACATGAAGATGTTGCTTCATCCATTTGAAGAACAACTCTACCCTCCAACGATATTTGTAAGCCAATGCAATATCCTCTGCAGAGAGGATGGAGTTATTGGTATAAAACACAAAGGTTCTGTTTCCCTCCTTATCATAAAAGGTGATTCTTCTCATTGGGGAAGAGTATTGCTTTCGTGTTTTATATCCACTAAACTGTATCGTTTGATCAGCCATCACTCCCGTTATAGGGTTGTTATATTGTTTGTCTTCAATCACTGTATATGACATACGACGTTTCTCACGAACAACAAAGAACGCCTTTATCGTATTGATGATGGTGAGTTGCTCCGTGTCCATATATGCTCTATCAAATATGTATAAAGCATCAGGCTCATAAGGTATCTCGTTCATTACCTTGGAATCATGTAAATCCGCATTGGTTATAAGAAAGAATGATGGTATGTCTGTCTTTACATCATATAAGGTATGCATCTTTACACCACCTTTGTCATGATGAAGTTTACTCCACCAAAACACATTTAGGCAAAGTGAGATGGTTGTTGAGTCAAAAGCATAGACATTACCTTCATAGAAGAAGTCTTTGTCAACTAATCCTATGCGTAAGTCTCTTGCGGTCTTGACCATATGATACGCCATGTCTTCAAATATTTTAGCCTCTCTTTGCTCATTAGCTTTGGAAAGATTACTTCTGGTAACAGATGTGCCAAATCCAAGCCTGTTGAACTTAGTCTTATGCGCATTGAGCGTAGCTATCAAGTCTCGAAGACTCTCTCGATGGGTCAACTGAGCGAATATCATCACTAGCAAATGATTCCAACAAGTGAACTTCTTAACATATTTGTTTCCTTGATATTTTTTTACGAACCAATCGAACTGGTTTTTGGGAAGGAAATCACATATTTGACTGAATATATACTTACCTTGATTCATGAGTCTAAACTAACTTACAGATTGTAATTTTCTGCAAAGATAGTCATTTCTAACCCATAGAGTCATTTTTTGCTCGTATTTTGTCGCATATCAACCACTTACAACGATTGTT
>NZ_NPIZ01000006.1:0-690 GCF_002251185.1 Prevotella sp. P5-126 | reverse complement strand
GGCATAACATTCGTTGATTCCACGATGATACCCGTATGCCATAATCTCAGGAGATATGCCAATAAGGTATTCAAGGGAATTGCCACTGACGGAAAAGGAACAATGGGTTGGTGCCATGGCTTTAAGCTCCATCTTGCGTGCAATGACAGAGGCGAGATAATAGCGTTTGTACTTACTGGTGCAAATGTCAGCGACAAGGACCCGAATGTGTTCAAGGTTCTTGCTAAACGTTTGTATGGCAAGCTGTTTGCTGACAAAGGCTATATTTCGCAGAAGCTGTTTGACTTCCTCTTTGAGGATGGAATACAGCTGGTGACAGGGTTGCGCGTAAACATGAAAAACAAGCTGATGCCGTTCTATGACAGAATGATGCTGCGCAAGAGATACATTATCGAAACCATTAACGACATGCTGAAGAATACGGCACAGATTGTACATTCACGCCATAGATCTGTAAGCAACTTTATCATGAACCTTATTTCTGCCTTGGGAGCATATTGTTTCTTTGATAACAAGCCAAAGGCATTGCAAGGATACTGCATCGAAGACACGAAGCAACTTACATTGTTCTAAGGACAGAATAATCTCTTTCGATTCTTTATATATAGCCCATGTCTGATGGTATGGGAAGAGAATTCACGTATCTGTCTTCACATGCAACTAATCGCTATTTTATCCCGAATTGGGGTA
>NZ_NPIZ01000059.1:0-6089 GCF_002251185.1 Prevotella sp. P5-126 | reverse complement strand
CTTTAAACATAAATTGCCTCTATTTATTCTTTATAGGTGTTTTAGTTCTATCTATCCATTTTTTTATTGGCCGATACAATCAGCATCATGGGACGGCGCATTTCATCCTGCATCCCCGGAATATCCATCATGTTTTCCGGCGGCTGTGGCTCCACAATCTGATTTATTATAAAACCATTTGAAAGCAGCGTATTTAGATATGTGGTCAGTGTTCTATGATATTTTGTAACCTTTTCTCCCAAAAATACAGCTGTCCGTTTGCCCTCATAATAATAATTATCCACTGGAAAATGCAGTATTTCTCCTTTTTCGTTATAATGCCAGTCTTGTGTTCCATAGGCAGTAAAAACAGGATGTTCAACCGTAAAAACTAGCTTACCACCAGACTTCAGTATTCTATATATCTTTTTTACTAAAATCTCATAATCTGCTACATAGTGAAACGCAAGTGAACTTAATATTACATCAAAACTCTCCTCTGGGAATTCCACATCTTCTATAGCACAGCATTTATATTCAACCTGTGGAAAATGTGTTTTTTCTTTGGCTACCTCGAGCATTTTATGAGAAATATCAACACCTACAACAGAAGAAGCACCGTGTTCCATCGCATAAATACAGTGCCATCCATAGCCGCATCCTAAATCAAGCACACGCTTATCTTTAAAATCCGGCAGCAGCTTTCTCAATGTTTCCCATTCTCCTGCACCGGCTAGTCCCTGCTGTGAGCGACTCATTTGACTGTATTTTTGAAAAAATATATTATCATCATATTTGTTTTCTTTCATCTGAATTCCCCTTGTTTAAAAAGTTATTTATCTCCGTTGCAATTTTCTTCACTTCTTTATAAGGCTTCCCGGTCATATCATAGCATTCAAAAAGTGAAAGACCGAGTAATTCAAAAATATGATTAACCCTTTGGCGTATTTTTCAGGTTTATATTAAAAAGTTTCAAGCAGTTTTATAGCTTTCTTTTCGCCTATTCGAACGTGGTGGAAAGTACGCGAACATAAATTCCCGCGCCCCTATGCGCACGCAGTGCGCTCACGTGCCGAAGGCACATATCGCGCCAGAGGCATATCGCACGCGAATGAAATGTAGCGTATATCGCAAATCCGTGAGGATTTATATCGCTTTAGTTTGTCTGCTTCGTCAGACAAACTAAACTTTCCACGTGGCTGGAGAGGACAGAATGAATGTCATTTGAGTACGTCCGTTCTCGGAAACATATCCACTTCGCTTTTGGCACTATCGGTATACGGGAACATATCCAATCTCTCTCAGGAATGTATACCATACTTTTAAAAGGCAGAATAGCATTTTAACTAATGCTACCCTACCTATAACTAAACATTTACAGTTGCATGTGGCCTATTGTTTTTAGCCGTTAAATATTTTATAACTATTAAATAGCGATACAAATTGTTCGAAACTAATATTGTTTATATCATAAATTCTCGCATATTTTAAAGCTTTATTAAATTGATTTTTTGTAAACAGTTTTTCATACTCTTTGTTAACCCATTTCATTACAAAAGTTTCATATTTTTTTCTCTCTTTAAATGCCATTTTTGCTGGCTTTCTTTTTAATACAATTAATGCGCTATCCACTTTAGGTTTTGGATGGAAATAATACCTGGGAATTTTTGCTAATATAGAAATATCTACCTCTGCCATTAACAGCAATGCTAGTGATCTGTTTGTATCTAATAACATTTTAGCAAAACCATATTCTACTATTAAATAACTTATTGTGGCTGAACTTTCAAAAACAATTTTTCGAATTATATTTGTGCTTATGTTGTAAGGTATGCTGCCAAATATTTTATATGGATTGTGGCTAGGAAATGTAAATTTTAGTATATCATCATTTACTATTTGATAGTTAGGATAATTTAAGAGCTTATTACGAGTTACCTCACATAATTTAGAATCAATTTCTATCGCCGTAACAAAATTACATCTCTTTACCAATTCAGCAGTAAAATGACCTTTCCCTGCACCTATTTCAAAGATGTTATCTTTTTCATCTAAACTTATGCAATTCATTATTTTTTCTATGTGATATTTTGAAGTAATAAAATTTTGACTATCTTTTATATTTACTTTGTTCATTATAACCCCTCCTTAATTTATTTCATTAACAAACAGTTTTTATGTTTTCATTTGGATATAGTTTTTTCTTATCTGGTCCTATCATAGGATACACCTCTCTTTCATACTTTTATATATTTTCTATCGTGTTTTATATGATTCATTATTTTGATACCATAGCAAAGCATCCTTTTCTAGTTGCTTTACAAATGCATCCTTACCAGTGCAGTAGCCTTCAATATCCTCCGAGAATCGATAAGCCAGCTCCATCTTTAATTCACCATACTCTAAAGCGATGTCTGGATGTGTACGCAGAAAGTCCCTTACTGCTATATGCCTATTAATATCTTTGTGATTGCTTTGCTCAAAAATATGAATCTGGTGTGTCCTGTTATCGCCGCCTTTGCGGAAATATCTACGTCCTTCAATACCAAACTCACCCATACACTCATAACCAATCGCTACAAATTCTTTGTTATGCTTATCAACCAAACTAATATTTGTCACTACGGGCATTATATCAATGATTGATTTAGCGGCTAACCCTTTGACTGCTGTACTGCCAATATGGTAAACCTCCACCAATATATCCTTCAATATATTCTTTATCTTCTGTGATTCATTTTCATACTCTACTTCCCAAAAGGGGTCGTACGGAACTACTCGTATAAACAATATAAACCCTCCAATCTCATTCTCAACGAATAATATTTTTAGAAAAAAGTCTTTATACTTTTTAACAATGGAGCCGCCAGCCAGAACAGACTATACTGATCAGCGACTACCTTAAATTTAATGTTTCAGATTTATTTTCTTATCTCTAATTTCATAAACTACATCAGCTACATTTTCGAGTAAGCGTTTATCGTGGGTGATAAACACGATAGTTCCGGCATACTCCTTCATTAGTATTTCCAAAGCCTCTAAACTTGGTATGTCAAGGAAGTTACTGGGTTCATCCATTAGTAGGATGTTATATCTACCCATGAGCATTTTAGCTAGCAACAATTTTATAATTTCTCCACCGCTTAAAACAGATAAGCTTTTTCCAATATCGTTCTGTTTGAACCCCATAGATGCTAGCACTGAACGAATTTCTGATATATTGTAATCACAATCCTCCTGCATAAACTCCATGACATTCTGATTACTGTTGTACTTGTAACCATTCTGTGCAAAGTAACCTATTTTTGCCTTAGGTGAAATAGAAATTCCTTCTTCATGGTTTAAGATCATTTGGATTAAAGTTGTTTTTCCGGTTCCATTACCACCAGTTAACGCCACTTTTGCTCCTAGAGGAATTTGAAAAGATGCATTTTCAAACAGTGCCTTATCCCCAAATATTTTATTAATTTCCGTACCGACTATAGGGTATGGATTATGGAGCTCCAATGCTTTACTTTGCCTGAAACGAATTCTGCGAATGTCTTCCGGAGCTTCTACATTTCCTAAGGCTGCAATCCTGTGCTCTAGGGATTTAGCGGCATTATGCATCTTTTTTTCCTTACTTCCTATTGATTTTTGATGAGCTAAACGCCCTCCGCCTTCAGTACTTTTTTTCTTTGAAGCACCTTTCGCCTTCTGTTCTATTTTACGAGCCTGTTTTCGCTTTTCCTCCGCAGCCCTTTCCAATCGGGCACGTTCCGCAATAAATTGTTCGTATTCTGCAGCTTGGCTCTTGCGTTCTTCCTCTTTCTGACGAAGATAATCAGAATAGTTTCCCCAATACTCAGTGATTTTGCCATCTTTCAGTTCCCATATTTTATCTACTATTTCATCAAGAAAATAGCGGTCATGGCTAATAACTAACAGTGCACCTGTAAAATATTTTAGCTGTCCAATTAGAAAATCAATTCCTTCACGGTCTAAATGGCTCGTAGGTTCATCCGCTAAAATACCATGAACCTGTGCCGATAAGGCCTGTGCTATTTTAAGCCTTGTTTCTTCACCACCGCTCATGGTCTGTATATCTAATTGCTCAACACCGAGCTTGCCTACAAGTGCAAAATCTTTTTCCACCTGCAAAGTTACTTCGTCCAACTGGGGAATATAGGCAAGTTCACCCAGACGATTCATTTTACATCCTGGGGGAGTTAATTCTCCTAAAAGTACCCTGAGTAAAGTGCTTTTTCCAGCACCATTTGCTCCTACTAAACCAATACGGTCATAATCATATACTTCTAATTCATTTATATCTAAAACATCGCGTCCTTTGAATTCCACACGAATATCTTTTGCTTTTAATATCAATTCCATAACATTTCCTCCTGTCTATAATCGCATGTTTTCTTTTGCTTGTACGCAGGGAAAACCCTGCGATTTTAGCAGGAAGAATTACATGAAAATTAAATACATAAATATGGTCCCTCCTATGAATTTTGTTTTAAATCTAATTTTCTAACCTCAGTTATCATGGGGCAAGCTATGGCAATGCCAATAATTAAAACACCTGATAGTAAAAACCAATGATTTACATCGATTCTATCAGCAAAGAATCCAGAAAGAATTAACCCAATTGGCATAGCAAGAGACATGATACTTCCAGTTAAAGAAAATACACGTCCTAAATATTCAGGCTTAATTTTCTCCTGAAAAAGAGCTGTTTGCACACCGCTGTAAAACGGACCCGAAAGCCCCATTATTGCACAGCAGACTACAAATATGAAAAATCCACTTTGAGGAAGTAATCCTGAAATGGTTAAGCTTATCCCCATCATAAAAATTGATGCCGTTATTAATAAGATTCGCTTTTGGTAATTCCCAAATAACCCTAATAATAGACCCCCTATCAACATACCAGAGGCATAAGCAATCTCCGTAATAGAAATATGCATCGGTGTACCATTAAAATATTCCATAGTGATTAAAGGATATAATGCATTTATGGGCATATAAACAAACATATATAATGTTCCAACGAGTAATAAAGCAAATAATCCTTTATTTTGCCGTAGTACAGCCATTCCTTCTTTCATTTCTCTTATGAAATTTGGTTTCAAACTTTGCACTTGATCACCTAGCTTAGGAATACGTACAATTGCTACCGTAATAGATGCAATCACAGCCCCCAATACATCGATGGCAATAATAGCATTTAGTTCCCAAACGGAGTATAAGAGTGCTGCAACCGCCGGACTAACAATATAGCTTATAGACTGCAAAGACTGACTATAGCCTGCACATTTCGTAAGCTGTTCTTCTGGTACTAAAAGTGGAGTAACCGCATTGAGAGCCGGGGTATGAAAAGCTGTTCCAATGCTACGGATGAACAATACTACCATAACCATCCAGATAGGTAACTCCATATACAATGCAACAATAGCTAGCACGGCCCCAGCTGCTGCGATAATTAAATCAGCACCAATCATTATCTTCTTCCTATCATGACGATCCACTAATACACCAATGGCTGGTCCAAAGACCGCATAGGGTAAAAAACCTACAAGTGAAGCCATAGACAAGACCATCGCAGATCCTGTTTTTTCTGTAAGGTAAAAAATAATCGCCATTTGCAGGATGGCACTAGTGATTAATGATACTGCCTGCCCTGCCCATATTGTATAAAACTTAAGTTTCCAATTGTTGTATTTTTCCATTTATACCTTAATTCCGCAACACTTTGATTTAACTTTATTTATAAGTTCCTGAGCAACAATAAGTTGCCTAGGATTTTGCCGTGTCAGATTTTTCACTTATCTTAGTGTTGCAATTAGAAAACAAGCGAAAATCGTAACAAGGCGCTGAAAAGTACAAATAAAATTCGAAAAACTCACACCTTTTGGAGGAATTTTTTCAATCATGGAGAAATTTGACTCCATGCTTTCACCCGTTATCGACTCAACACTGGGTCAGAGATGCCGCAGTATCATCGGATATCAGTTCAGCGAGATAGTCCGTTCGCTGATGAGCGTTTATTTCTGTGGCGGCTCATGCGTGGAAGATGTAACGTCACAACTGATGCGCCATCTCTCGTATCATCCTACCCTTCGTACATG
>NZ_NPIZ01000058.1:0-667 GCF_002251185.1 Prevotella sp. P5-126 | reverse complement strand
CCTTCGAGTACTATCCAGAGGGAACGCTGGCAAAAGCAGTGTCTTACGATGCCGACAACAGGAGCACAGCCGTATTCACCGACCTGCTCGGGAGGAAGATTATGGAGCGCACCGCAGCAGGAGATACCTATTATGTATATAACGACCTCGGCCAGCTGCGCTTCGTGCTCACACCTGCATTCAACAAAATATCGCAGGAAAAGACAATATATGCATACGAATATCGTTATGACAATAGAGGGCGGGTGGTATGGAAGAAACTGCCCGGGGCGGAATGCGTGCAGTACTGGTACGACAGTGCCGACCGCATGGCGTACATGAGAGACACCGCTCTGGGAAACCGCTACCGCTTCTGCCTGTACGACCGCTTCGGAAGGCTGTGCGTGCAGGGCACATGCAGCGACGGAAACCGCGACGGGTCGGTGCTCTCCGCTACATCATACACGAGCGGATCAGGGGGTGTCTGCAGCACAGGCTACTCCGCACCGTACAGCATCAGCGACCCGCAACTCGAGATAGTCAACTACTACGACACCTATGAATTCATCGGCAACAACCTTACAAGCGCGATGCCTGCATTAACCATTGGACAGGAACAGAGACAGCACGCCATCGGCTACCTTACGGGACAGGTGGTGTACGCTACCGGCGGCGAGGCCCTCGGCAC
>NZ_NPIZ01000057.1:0-29839 GCF_002251185.1 Prevotella sp. P5-126 | reverse complement strand
AGCAGAGTCTTTCAACGCCAAAGTCAAGTCCTTCAGGGCAGCACTAAGGGGAATTAGGGATGAGAAATTCTTTCTCTACAGACTTTCCATGATATACGCTTACCCCCACTAATTATCTACTGAGCCAAGATGACCTCTATGCGTCCACTACTGAAAGAATTAAACGACATTCCCTAGATAGGTATATAAACAAAAAAAGAGTTCCAATATTTTGGAACTCTTTGTGGGCGCTGAGGGATTCGAACCCCCGACCCTCTGCTTGTAAGGCAGATGCTCTAAACCAGCTGAGCTAAGCGCCCTTATTTCTTTGTTTGATTGCTTATTTCTTTTAAGCGATTGCAAAGGTACGGAGTTTTTGTGAATCCACCAAATATTTTGGGAACTTTTTTCGAAAAAACACGAAAAAAGTTCCCAAAACGCGTTTTTTATGCCTAAAATGCGTGATTTTCGGCATTACAGACGGTATAAATCGCTTGCAGCAAGTAGATCTACTTTCTTTTCTGCGAGTATTCTTTCGCAGCCCTCAAGGTCTGTTGGACGTATGACTACGTGCGCCACATCGCCGTTGGAGAATGAGTACATATATTCGATGAATACTCCGTTTTCCGACAAGTGTTTCAGTACTTTTGCCAGCGAACCGCTGGTATTGGGACATACAAAGCCGATGACATCGGTCATTTTTACGGCGAAGTGTGATGCTTTGAGCACTTGGTAGGCTTTGTCGGGGTCGCTTACTATGCAGCGCAGGATGCCGAAGTCGCTGTTGTCAGCAATACTCATGGCTGAGAGGTTGACGCCTGCATTGCCCAGCACGTCTGTAACTTCTGTCAGGCGGCCTGACTTGTTTTCGAGGAAAACGGATAGTTGTTTAGCTAACATATTCTTATTGTATTATTGTTTGTTGTTTCTGTTGTCTGTATGTCGCATGATTGAAATGCGGTTGTGTGTCGTTTGGTCACGGCGTTTATAGCTTGCGTTTATCGATGACGCGTTTAGCTTTACCGGTAGAGCGCTCGATGGCACGTGGTTCTACGAGGCGCACTTTGAAGCCGAGTCCGATGACGCTACGCAGTTCTGCTTCGAGTTTCTTCTGCAGTCCAACCATGGTTGACATCTCGTCGGTGTAGTATTCCTCTTTGACCTCTACCTGCAGTTCGCTTGTGTCGGTATTGTCTTTACGATCGACGGTCAGCAGGAAGTGCGGTTCGTATTCAGGCAACGAGAGGATGACTGATTCGATTTGTGATGGGAATACGTTGACGCCACGTATGATGAGCATGTCGTCGCAGCGTCCCAGTATGCGGTCCATGCGCACCAATGTGCGTCCGCATGCACATTTCTCATAGTGTAGTGCGGTGAGGTCGTGTGTGCGGTAGCGCAGCAATGGCATTCCCTCTTTGGTAAGGTGTGTGAAGGTAAGTTCTCCCAATTGTCCTTCAGGCATGGGTTCTCCTGTTTCAGGATTGAGTATTTCGGGGTAGAAATAGTCTTCGTTGAGGTGTGTACCGTTCTGACATTCACATTCGTATCCCACTCCTGGTCCTGATATTTCGCTCAGTCCGTAGATGTCGTATGCTTTGATGCCCAATGATGTTTCGAGTTTATGGCGCATCTCTTCAGTCCATGGTTCGGCTCCGAATGCACCAATTCTGAGTTTGAATTCGTCTCGTGGCCATTCGCAGTCTTTTAGTGTTTCTGCTAAGAACATGGCGTATGATGGTGTGCAACAGAGTACCGATGTGCCGAAGTCGTGCATCAGCGTGATTTGTTTCTGTGTGTTTCCACTTGACATAGGAATCACGCTGGCTCCGATATTGGTAGCTCCATCGTGAGCGCCGAGTCCTCCGGTAAAGAGTCCGTAGCCATAGCTCACTTGGAAGATATCGTTTTTTGTAGCGCCGTATGCAGTGAATGCGCGTGAGATAGCTTCGGTCCACATGGCAAGGTCTTTGCGGGTGTAGAGTACTACTACCGGTTTGCCTGTAGTTCCTGAAGAGGCGTGGATACGCACAATTTGACTCATGGGCACGGCAGTCAGTCCGAAGGGATAGTTGTCGCGCAGGTCGAGCTTGTTGGTAAATGGTAGTTTCACGATGTCGTCTATATCTCGGATATCACCAGGTTCGAGTCCCATTTCTTGAAATTTCTTCCGATAGAATGGTGTGTTGTGATAGACGTAGTCTGCCATTTTTCGCAGACGTTGGCTTTGTAGGTCGCGAAGCTGTTCGCGACTCATACATTCAATAGTTTCATTCCAGATCATTTTCTGTCTTGTTTTCAGTTGTGTATATCCTTGACAAAGGTACGAATAAGCGAGCAGAATGCAAAAGAAAAGCGTGTTTTTCTTTTCATTCTCGAGCGAAAGTACCTAAGAGGCACAGCCTCAAAGGTACGAATAAGCGAGCAGAATTCAAAAGAAAAGCGTGTTTTTCTTTTCATTCTCGAGCGAAAGTACCTAAGAGGCACAGCCTCAAAGGTACGAATAAGCGAGCAGAATTCAAAAGAAAAGCGTGGTTTTCTTTTCATTCTCGAGCGAAAGTACCTAAGAGGCATGGTGTCAAAGGTAGGAATTAGCGTGGCGTAGATATAAAAAAGGTGACCGCTTAATTTCGATCACCTTTAGTCTTTGTCCAGAAATCTGTGAGCCAAATGTCGAACACCAGCGTGCTGTATGCTGGTATTACTCCGCTGGCGGTTTCTCCGTATGCCAGTTGATACGGTATGGTCACTCGCCAATGGTCGCCTTTATGCATGTTCATTAATGCTGTGCTGAATCCATCGACGAAATCGGAAGCAACGGGCAGTCGGTATCCTGATACAGAACCGTATGAGTTGTACTGTGCTATCTTGTAGGGAGCGGTAACGGCAGGGTCGTATGTCCCCTCAAAACTTTGGTCGAACACATATCCGTCTTTGTACGACTTTGATGGCAGGAGGCGTCCGCGATACTGCATACATAGTGAGTCGTTGTAGTATGGCGATGTAGTGCCTTCTCCGCGCTCTATTACATCCACGAGGATGCAGTCGGTCTGTGGGATGTTGATGGAGTCGGAAACCGACCATTTGCGTACAACGAACGATGAGGCAGTGGCAGAGGCATGTAGTTTGTATTGTGTTTCAAAATACTGTTCATTGGTGTTTTTCCAATCAACAAATTCCTCTTCTGTACCATCGTCTTCGCTGCATGATGCCGCAAAGAAGGGCATCAAGGCAAACAGGCAACCTGCGAGGATTGTCTGTTTGCTGCGTATCATCATGTTGTAGATGCTCATTATTATATAATAGGTGTATTTACTGAATCTTCTTGAGCAGGCTGACGATGCTCACCTTGTCTTCGATGATGCTTGCCAAGTCGCTGATATTGACGCGCTCCTGTTCCATGGTGTCGCGGAAGCGGAGTGTCACCTTGCCATCGTTGAGTGAGTCGTGGTCAACGGTAACGCAGTAAGGAGTACCGATGGCATCCTGACGACGGTAGCGCTTTCCGATAGAGTCTTTCTCGTCGTATTGGCAGTTGAAGTGGAACTTCAGGTTGTTGATGATTTCGCGTGCCTTTTCGGGCAGTCCGTCTTTCTTGACGAGTGGCATGACTGCCAGTTTTACAGGAGCCAGGGCGGCGGGCAGTCTGAGTACTACGCGTGTTTCACCGTTTTCGAGTTTCTCTTCGCAGTATGAGTGACACATGACTGAGAGGAACATACGATCTACGCCGATCGAGGTCTCGATGACATACGGAGTGTAGCTCTCGTTGGTCTGTGGATCGAAGTATTTGATGCTCTTTCCTGAGAATTTCTCATGCTGTGAGAGGTCGAAGTTGGTACGTGAGTGAATACCTTCCACTTCTTTGAAGCCGAATGGCATCTTGAATTCGATGTCGGTGGCTGCGTTGGCATAGTGTGCAAGTTTATCGTGGTCGTGGAAGCGATAGTTTTCTGCACCGAAACCAAGAGCTTGGTGCCAAGCCATACGAGTTTGTTTCCATTTGGGGAACCATTCGAGTTCAGTACCTGGAGTTACGAAGAACTGCATTTCCATCTGTTCAAATTCGCGCATGCGGAAGATGAACTGGCGTGCTACAATCTCGTTGCGGAATGCTTTACCAATCTGAGCGATACCGAATGGAATCTTCATGCGACCGGTCTTCTGCACGTTGAGGTAGTTGACAAAGATACCCTGTGCGGTTTCTGGGCGGAGATATACTTTCATAGAACCTTCAGCGCTGGCTCCCATTTCGGTAGAGAACATCAGGTTGAACTGGCGTACGTCCGTCCAGTTGCGTGTGCCGCTGATGGGGCAAACGATTTCTTCGTCAAGGATGATCTGCTTCAGTTCTGCGAGGTCAGGTCCTTGCATGGCTTTAGCGTAGCGCTCATGTAGTGCGTCGCGCTTGGCAATATGCTCTTTTACTCGTTCGTTGGTTTCGAGGAATTTGGCTTCGTCAAATGCTTCTCCGAAGCGTTTGCGTGCTTTTGCCACTTCCTTCTGCACCTTCTCGTCGTATTTTGCAATCTGGTCTTCAATCAGCACATCGGCACGATAGCGCTTTTTTGAGTCGCGGTTGTCGATGAGGGGGTCGTTGAATGCGTCAACGTGTCCAGAGGCTTTCCAAATTGTGGGGTGCATGAAGATGGCAGAATCGATACCGACAATGTTTTCGTGGAGCAGTACCATTGATTTCCACCAGTATTCTTTGATATTGTTTTTCAACTCTACACCGTTCTGTCCGTAGTCGTAAACGGCTCCCAATCCATCGTAAATATCGCTGCTTGGAAATACGAAACCATATTCTTTACAGTGGCTTACGATTTTCTTAAATACATCTTCTTGTGCCATAATGCTTTTACTTCTTTTCAAAAATTATGCGTGCAAAGGTAGTGCAAATCGAGCGAAATACAAAAGAAAAACGATTTTTTCTTTTTATTTCCGAGATGCAGCCTACCTAAGTACAGGGTTACAAAGGTAGTGCAAATCGAGCGAAATACAAAATAAAACGTGTTATATTTTGTTTATTCGAACGTGATGGGGCTTACATTGTGCGTAAGTTTATGGGAGTTAGTTGGGAGTTGCTTGGGAGTTGCTTGGGATTTACAGACCTTGCGGAAAAGCGCAAGAAACAGGGATGGCCGCATCCCGAATGCATCCCGAATACATCCCGAATGTTTTTTTGCTTTGCAAATAATTTTTTTTGGGGGTAATGTTAGAACATTCTCGCAAAAAAATCGTATTTTTGCAATCTAAAACCTAAAATATTAAAGTATGAAGAAGCTGCTTTCGATACTAATGTTTATGGCACAACTCTCGGTAGTTGCACAGCCATTCGATTTTCAGAACACTCGATTGAAGGATGACCAGCGTATCAATCTCTTTATCGGTCAGTTGACACTCGACGAGAAGATTTCTCTTCTCTCCACACAGATAGGGGTACCACGTTTGGGCATTCCGGCTATCAGTTGCTATGAAGGACTTCATGGTGTGGCTTTGGGTGGACCTGCAAACAATAACGGAATGATTGAGGTGAATGGTGAAAAGCGCCCCAATCCACTACCGACTTCCATCTTTCCACAGGCATATGGACTGGGAGAAACATGGGATCGTGAGGCTGTGCGCATGGTAGGTGAGCAGATGGCTGCCGAGGCCCGCTATTATATTCATCAGCCCAATGCCCGCCGCAAGGGACTTGTCATCTATGCGCCCAATGCCGATTTGGCACGCGATCCTCGTTGGGGACGTACCGAGGAAAGTTATGGTGAAGATCCGTACCTAACCGGACAGCTCGCCGTGGCTATGGTGCGCGGACTGCAAGGCGATCATCCTCGCTATTGGAAAGCAGCCGCGCTGATGAAACATTTCCTTGCCAATAGTAATGAATATGGTCGCGATTCTACCTCCAGCAATTTCGACGACCGATTGTTTCGCGAGTATTATTCCTATCCTTTCTATAAAGGAATCACGCAGGGAGGGTCACGTGCCATGATGGCAGCCTATAATTCTTGGAATGGAACACCTATGGCCATACACCCCTGTCTGCAAAGTATCGTTCGCAAAGAGTGGGGGAATGATGGCATTATCTGTACCGATGGTGGTGCGATGGGTATGCTATCGACCGCCCATAAGGCATTTGCTACTAAGACAGAAGCCGCAGCTGCCGTGGTGAAAAACCAGTTGGGACAGATTCTCGACCGCTATCAGGATGAAATCCGCGAGGCGCTTGCCAAGGGAATGGTTACTGAACAAGATATCGAAGTGGCTATTCGGGGTAATGTGCGCGTGATGCTCCGCCTTGGACTGCTCGACGGAAAGAATTCGCCCAACCCGTATGCAACCATGGGAACAGATACAACCGCCACACCGCCCTTTATGACCGAAGAGGCACGGAATGCTGTGCGAGAGGTGACCAACAAGTCGGTAGTACTCCTGAAAAACAACGGACTCCTGCCGCTCGATAGTAAGAAAGTGAAAAAGGTGGCTGTTGTCGGACCTTATGCCAACGAGATTATCTACGACTGGTATAGTGGCACACCTCCCTATGAAGTAACTGTCTTGAAAGCACTTCGCGAACTGGGAGCACAACAGGGATTTGAAGTGAGCTACGTGAAAGACAACCGTATGGGTGAGGCAGAACGTCTGGCACGTGAAGCCGACGCTGTGGTAATATGTACAGGCAATCATCCTTATGGTACCAAGGCTGATTGGTTCTTCTGTCCTGTACCCAGCGACGGTCGCGAAGCCGTTGACCGCCTATCGTTGCAATTGCCCGATGAAGATCTCGTTCGTCAGCTCTATCGTGCCAACCAGAACACAGTACTTGTGCTTGTCAGCAGTTTCCCATATACCATCAATTGGAGTAATGACCATCTGCCTGCCATCCTCCACATCACCCATTGCAGTCAGGAGCAAGGCCATGCCGTAGCCGATGCACTCTTCGGACGCATCAATCCTGCCGGTCGCACCACTCAAACATGGGTGAAGGATATTCTCGATTTGCCCGCCATGATGGACTATAATATCCGTAATGGCCGTACCTATATGTATCAGCAAGGCGATGTGCTCTATCCTTTCGGCTACGGATTGAGTTACACGACGTTCCGATATGGTGAGCCAAAGGTTAATCTGAAAGACAAGCATACCGTGACCGTTACGCTACCTGTTACCAATACTGGCGGTCGTGATGGCGATGAGGTTGTCCAATGTTATGTGAACTATCCTGATTCTAAAGTTGAACATCCACAGAAACAGCTCAAAGCCTTTGAACGAGTGGCTGTCAAAGCTGGAGAAACACGCGAGGTCAAACTCACCATCGACCGTGCCGACCTTACCCATTGGGATGAGGCTACCCATCGTTTTGAGGCAGAAAAGGGTCGCATCCAACTCATGATAGGTGCGTCATCAGCCGACATACGGACGGAAATATCGTTTGAAGTGAAGTAAAACCGAGCATCCAACTTGCAAAATTCGAATATTTTTCGTAATTTTGCAAGAATTAAAGGCGTTGGCAGACAATGCCTATAACTTAAAAGGATAAACATCAATGGACGACGAAATCAAGGACGACGAAATACTGAACGAAGAGCAAGACATCACCGAAGAGGTTGAAGCCGAGGCACACTCAGGCTATAAACCCGTGGATAGGTTTGATGCGGCAGCCGTACACCATCTTAGCGGAATGTATCAAAACTGGTTTCTGGACTATGCTTCGTACGTAATCCTGGAACGTGCCGTACCACATATTGAAGATGGACTAAAGCCTGTGCAGCGCCGCATCCTTCACTCGATGAAGCGAATGGACGACGGTCGCTACAACAAGGTGGCAAATATCGTAGGACACACCATGCAGTTTCACCCACATGGCGATGCTTCTATTGGCGATGCGCTGGTACAGATCGGACAGAAAGAATTGCTGGTGGATACCCAAGGAAACTGGGGAAATATCCTCACCGGCAACCGTGCTGCCGCCCCTCGTTATATTGAGGCACGCCTGTCGAAGTTTGCCCTCGATACGGTTTTCAATCCGAAAACTACCGAATGGCAGATGTCCTACGACGGACGCAACAAGGAGCCCATCACATTGCCCGTAAAGTTTCCGTTGCTTCTGGCACAGGGAGCCGAGGGTATTGCCGTAGGTCTGTCGTCTAAAATCCTGCCCCACAATTTCGTTGAACTGTGTGATGCAGCCATCAGTTATCTGCATGGCGAGGAGTTTCATCTCTATCCCGACTTCCCCACAGGCGGCTCTATTGATGTTTCGAAATACAACGACGGACAGCGAGGCGGTTCGTTGAAAGTACGTGCGAAGATAGAGAAACTCGACCAGAAGACCCTTGTCATTCGAGAGATTCCCTTCTCCAAGACTACCGAAACCATTATTGACTCGATACTCAAAGCCATCGAGAAAGGAAAGATTAAGGCACGTCACGTGGAAGACCTCACCGCAGCCAAGGTGGAGATACAAATACAGTTGGCACCCGGTGTCTCGTCCGACAAGACACTCGATGCGCTCTATGCTTTCTCCGATTGCGAAATCAATATTTCGCCCAACTGCTGTGTCATCGAAGACAATAAGCCGAAATTCCTCACCATATCCGATGTGTTGCGCCATTCAGCCGACCGCACTAAGGATCTTATCCGGCAGGAACTCGAAATCCGCAAAAACGAACTTCTTGAGCAGTATCATTTCGCTTCGCTTGAAAAGATATTCATCGAAGAGCGCATCTATAAAGACCGCAAATTCGAACAGGCACCCAATGTCGATGCCGTATGCGAACATATTGACGAACGCCTCACTCCCTACTATCCACAACTGGTTCGTGAGGTAACCAAGGATGATATTCTCAAGTTGCTGGAGATTAAAATGCAGCGAATCCTTAAGTTCAACAAAGATAAAGCCGACGAACTCATGGCACGCATCAAGGAGGAAATCGAACAGATTGACCGCGACCTCAACAACCTTGTAGAGGTCACCGCCAATTGGTTTAAGTTCCTTAAAGAGAAATATGGTAAGGATCATCCGCGACTGACCGAAATCCGCAACTTCGATACCATCGAGGCTACCAAGGTTGTTGAGGCCAATCAGAAACTCTATATCAACCGTGCCGATGGATTTATAGGTACTGGACTGAAGAAAGACGAGTTTGTCTGCAACTGTTCCGATATCGACGATGTCATCATCTTCTACAAAGATGGTAAGTTCAAGGTCATCCGTGTGGCAGATAAGATATTCGTAGGAAAGAATATACTGTGGCTTGGTGTGTTTAAGAAAAACGACCAGCGCACTATTTATAATATGGTGTATCGTGACGGAAAGAAAGGCTTCTATTATATCAAGCGTTTCAACGTGCCGTCGGTTACTCGCGATCGCGAATACGACCTGACCATTGGAACCCCGGGATCGCGTGTCGTTTATTTCACCGCCAATCCCAATGGCGAGGCTGAAGTTATCAAGATAACACTCGACCCTGCACCAAAGCTCAAAAAGATATTCTTCGACAAGGACTTCTCCGAGGTGCTCATCAAGGGACGTGCTGCTAAGGGTAATCTGCTGACCAAGTTCCAAGTGCATCGCATCGGACTAAAGAGTCATGGTCACTCCACATTGGGCGGACGCAAAGTGTGGTACGATCCCGATGTCAACCGCCTGAACTACGACGAGCACGGACGCTTGTTGGGCGAGTTCAACGATGGCGACCAGATACTCGTATTCCTACCCAATGGTGAATACTATCTCACCAATTTCGATGTCAACAACCACTTCGAAGACAATATCGTAAGACTGGAGAAATACGATGCCGACAAGGTCTGGAGCTGTGTGCTCTACGATGCCGACAATCAAGGATATCCCTATGTCAAGCGCTTCTTGCTGGAAGCATCCAAACGCAAACAATGTTATCTGGGCGAGAATCCCAATTCCAAGGAGATATTGCTCACCGACCAAGTCTATCCGCGCATCCTTGTCACCTATGGTGGAGCTGACGAATTCCGCGGATCAGAGGAGATTGACGTAGAACAGTTTATTGCGGTTAAGGGCTATAAAGCAAAGGGTAAACGTCTCACAACCTACCAGATTGCCAGCATTACCGAACTGGAACCCACTCGTCTGCCTGACCCACCCAAAGAAGATGAGGCCGATGAAACGGAAGAGGAAGAGAATCTGGACCCTGATGCTGGAAAGAGTCAGCAACAGGTGATTGACGAACTGACTGGACAACAAACGCTTTTCTCTGATGAAGACTATCAATAGAACGCTCTTCGTACTGGCACTTATGCTGAGTGCAACGTCGGCAACGTCACAAACCGCTACCGATTCTCTCCGTATCTCTACGGTAAGTCACATGGTGGGAGGTGGCGCATCCCAGGTGCTTGACACCTATCTGTCTGCCGAACATTTTAGCGGACCGGGAGTTACATATCTCTGCACCGTCGAACGACAGCGCCCACAACGAAGATGGGGCACGGTCATGGAACATGAAGTCAACTTCTCGTCGGTTAGTGACCGTACCGATCAGCGCGACGAACTGGAAGGTGCCTACAATTTCTATTGGGGACGTTTGCGCCGTTGGCAACTGCTCGACAATCGCCTGACCCTACAGGCAGGAGGCATGGCTAATGCCTCGTTGGGATTTATCTATAATAGTTCCAATTCAAACAATCCTGCCCAGGCTCGTGCACATCTTAATCTGATGCCTACCGGAGTGGCTTCTTATCGCTTCTCGGTCATGCGCCATCCGGTAGTGGCACGCTACGAACTTGCCTTGCCATTGGCAGGAGTGATGTTCTCGCCCAACTACGGACAGACCTACTATGAGACTTTTGTCAGAGGCGACTATGACGGCAACGTGCGGCTGACCACCTTTGTGTCGGCACCTGAGTTTCGTCAGATGTTGACACTCGAAACGCCATTATCAGCGTCTATCGCCCTTCGCATCGGCTATTTGGGCAACTATCAGCAGTTTCATGTCAATCATCTGAAGCAACATGTCTATACTCATCGCTTCATGGTGGGCATCACCCGTCGGTTCTCAATCATTTCGCGCCGGCTCTGAATACAATTCAGACAGCGTAAAACAATCAATCCCGTAACGAATCATGATGACAGTTCTATCCCATAAATTGAATATCGTCCATCGGCTTTGCCCATTTGGCTTCATGCAGACGCTGAACCGTTTGCATACCGTCGCCCTGATGTTGTGCGCCATATTCATGGTCACGATGTTCACTTCTTGTATCGACGAAGACGAACAACCCAATACGCCTACCGGCAATTTTGAGGCACTTTGGCGTATCATCGATCAGCATTACTGCTTCTTCGACTATAAGCAACAGCAGTATGGACTCGATTGGCAGGAGGTCTATGTCAAATACAAGGAGCGCGTCAACGACCGTATGACCGATCGTCAGCTCTTTGAAGTGATGACCGATATGCTGTCGGAACTGCGCGACGGACACGTCAACCTTGGTGCCAGTTATGATTACGGGCGCTATTGGGCATGGAAGGAAGACTATCCCTCAGATTATAGCGATTCGCTCGAACGCATTTATCTACGTACAGACTATAAAATTGCCAGCGGCATGAAATATCGGGTGCTCGACGACAATATCGGCTATGTGCGCTATGAGTCGTTTTCCGATGCAATAGGAGAGGGCAACCTCGATGAGGTATTGTCTTATTTCCTGCTTTGTCGCGGACTTATTATCGACATCCGTAGCAATGGCGGTGGCGAACTGACCAATGCCGAGCGCTTGGCTTCCCGCTTCGTTGATGAGAAGACGTTGGTGGGATATATGCAACACAAGACAGGTACGGGACATAATGATTTCAGCGAACTCAAAGCTCAGTATCTCGAACCCTCCAGCAGGCTGCGTTGGCGCAAACCGGTATGTGTTCTTGTCAACCGTGGGGTGTTTAGCGCTGCCAACGAGTTTGCATCGATGATGCATGCGCTCCCAAATGTCACTCTGGTAGGTTATCGTACTGGTGGCGGTTCTGGCATGCCGATGAGCAATAGTCTGCCTAATGGATGGATGGTTCGCTATTCAGCCTGCCCCATGTACGACAGTCAGAAGCGTCAGACAGAGTTTGGCATCGAGCCCGACATCTCCCTCCATCTCGATGATGCAGATACTCGTCGTGGTGTCGATACCATTATCGAAACCGCACGAAATGTGATCAAAGGAAAGTGAAATCAGCTTTCGCTCTCGTCATGGAGCATCGCTGTAGCATCTGTTTCTATAAATAAGGAGTCGTTCATGTCGTTGAGCGACTTCTTCTTTTTATTCTCTTTGGCACCTGCCTTAATCAGGTTTTTGGCAGCTGTGATGATGCTTGGTCCGCTGTCGGCGGTGGTAATTTTCAGTTTGGAAATCTTCTTGATGGTATCGTTCATGCTCGATTCCACCTCCATGAAACGAATGCCAAAGTCCTGCACACGGTCTATCACGGTATTGGCAGCATTCATCATGTCCTGCTGGTTTTGGAGTTGTCTCACCTGTGTCCACATCATCTCCAATACGCGCAAGTTCATATACATGGTCTGCGGACCGAGTATCAACACCCCTTCATCGTAGGCTTCGCGCCATAGCGAGTTGTCGTTGAGTAGAGCCAGATTGAGTGCCCCTTCTATCGGCACATACATAATGGCGAAATTGAGTCTGTTGTATCCGCTTGGCAGATATTTGGTATATTCCTTTTTTGCAAGTCGCTTCACCTGTGCTCTTACGCTGGCGATGTGTGCTTTAAGATAATCTGACTTCTCGGTTGTGCCGTCTTCTGCATTCATATATCGCTCATAGTCTGTCAGCGACATTTTTGAATCGACCACCACATGGCGGTTGTTGGGGAAATGCAGAATGAAGTCGGGTATCAGTCCCTTTCCGTCTTCGCCTTTTGCCGTTTTTCCTGCTTTGTCGCGTAGTGTTTCCTGCGTGTCAAACTGTTCACCCTCTTTCAGTTCAAGGTCTTCAAGGAGTTGTTTCAGTTTCAATTCGCCGAAGTTGCCCTGCACTTTCACCTCACCGGTAAGAGCTCTGGTCAGTCGGTCGGCAGTTTCTCCCAGTTCTGCACTCTTCTGCATATTGATTTTGATGGTCTCGTCGAGTCGGGTGAGTGCTTCGTTTTGTTGTTCCTTCGATTTATCGAAAGCCTCCTGCATATCCTTCAGGCTCTGTTGCAACGGGTCGATAATCTTCGACACCTGTTCTTTGTTTCTCTCTCCCAACTCTTCCTGTCTGCGCTTGAGCACTTCTTCCGATGTGGTCTGCATCTGCTCTTTGATGAGTTTTATCTGACTGTCAATCTGTTCGCGGTTCATTTGCTTCAGCGCTTCTATTTGTTTTTCGGCACCCTCTTTGGTTTGTTCCAGTTGTTTCTCGTGCGAGGTTTTCAGTTCTGCAATCTGTGTTTCGTAAGAAGCCTTGAAGTCGGCGAGTTGTTTCTCAAAAGTTTCTTTCAGTTCGCTTTCCCTTTTGACATTGCGATCCCTTTCGGTATTGATAGTTTGTTGGGTATTTTCCTTTAGGGCGCTCATCTGTTTTTCGAAGTCAGTTTTCTGTAAAGTCAACTGTGCACAGAAATTCTCAGCGTGAGTTTTCTGCACATCGCGCTCCGATGTAAGTGTTATGATTTGATTCTGTTGATTGGCAATGGTGCTTTCCTGTGCTTGTATTTTCCTGGTCAAGTCAGTCAGTTGTGCGTGTAGATTGTCAATCAGTTCGGCATTGTTTTGTCCGTTACCTTTGCTTTTGTTGCCTAATGCGAAGCCTACTGCCACCATGATGACAGCTACCACAGCAATAATGATGAGATATGTTACCATACGTTTTGATGTGTTGGGAATGTTGCGGGTTATATTGCATGCAAATATATAAAAATTAAATGAGAGAGGCGAAGATGTTGACATAAAAATCTTGCTTTATCATTATTTTCTTTGGCTGAATCCTTGTTGAAGATAATTCTGTGAAACAGAAAATGCCCAGTTTACTTTTTTGGAAACTGTTATATTGTTATCTGTAACGCATAGTTTTAATTGTATCGAATTCGGTACAATTAAGAATCTGATTATAGAACTGCCCCTTTTAAAAAATGTAATTATAGAGACAACTATCGTCTTGAATAGACGATACGGTCTCCGTACTTGGAATCCATTAAATTTTTGTTTTCTAAAAATTTCGACCACACGACCACAGGTATAGTGTAATGTATTGTAAGATAGTGATTTGTTGCTGTGGTCGATTGCTTCGAACCCGTATTTTCGACCACACTTCGACCACACATGATTTTCCAGATAATCATTGTTGATATTTGCGCGAAGTAAATAAAAATTATTATCAGGCATTTTCAAACGGCTGACAAAGTTATTATCCAACGTTAGGTAAAGGTGTTATCCAACGTTTGACAAAGGTGTTATCCAACGTTAGATAAAAGTATTGTCAAACGTTAGATAAAGGTGTTGTCAAACGTTGGATAAGGGTGCTGTCAAACGTTAGACAAGGGCCTTTTCAATGTTGGAAACAAGTTGTTTCAAATATCAGAAAGGAGTGATGTCAAATATTGTGCAATAGTGTTGTCGAATGTATGATAAGGGTGTTGTCGAGCATCTGAAAATATCAAGCCTATATTGGACTCTATTGTGGTTTCGCAGCTTTTATGGTTACAACAGCAGATTGGGCATGGTGTTTGGAGGGTGGTCGAATGGTGGTCGAAAACCATGTTTTTTTAGAATCGACCACCGCTGTAAGTTGTTGAAAAGACGAATGATATGCGGAAATGGTGGCCGGTGGTCGAAAAAGTTGAGACTCGCGTGTGCGTGTGCGCGAGGAAATGTTGATCCAGAATAGAGATGTGTGCGCAATGGAAAATAAATTTGTTTGGGTCGAAAAAAATAATGGATTTTGCTTTTTCGTATCGATATATTTCGTAAATTTGCAATATCGTTTTCCTAACGATGATTGCCGTATATAATTATTAATCTAAAAACTATATTGTTATGAACAACATTCCATTAGTGTTTTGGCTGATTCCGATTGCCAGTATTGTTGCATTAGGAATGGCATGGTATTTCTTCCGCACCATGATGAAGGAAGATGAAGGTACAGAGCGAATGAAAGAAATTGCAGCACATGTGAGAAAAGGTGCAATGGCTTATCTGAAACAACAGTATAAGGTAGTGACTATCGTCTTTATAGTGCTTGCCATCGTATTTGCTTTCATGGCGTACGTACTGAAAGTGCAAAATCCATGGGTACCCTTTGCATTTCTCACCGGCGGTCTGTTCTCCGGACTGGCAGGTTTCTTCGGTATGAAAACCGCCACCTATGCATCAGCCCGTACCGCTAACGGAGCGCGCACCGGACTGGACAAAGGATTGCGGATAGCATTCCGCAGTGGTGCGGTGATGGGACTCGTTGTGGTAGGTCTTGGACTGCTCGATATCGCCATTTGGTTTGTTGTACTCAATGCCGTTTATGAAGGCGAAAATACTGCACTCATCACCATCACAACCACCATGTTGACCTTTGGCATGGGCGCTTCCACCCAAGCACTCTTTGCCCGTGTGGGTGGAGGAATATACACCAAGGCTGCCGATGTGGGTGCCGACCTCGTGGGCAAGGTAGAAGCCAATATCCCAGAAGATGACCCACGCAATCCAGCCACCATTGCCGACAATGTGGGCGACAATGTGGGCGATGTTGCCGGAATGGGTGCCGACCTCTACGAGAGCTATTGCGGTTCGATACTGTCAACCGCCGCTTTGGGCGCTACAGCCTTTGCCATGAATGGCGATATGCAGTTGCGCGCAGTCATTGCCCCGATGGTGATAGCCGCCATAGGCATATTCCTGTCGCTTATCGGCATATTCTTGGTGCGCACCAAAGAGGGAGCGTCGATGAAAGAATTGCTCCACTCGCTGGGGCTTGGCACCAATGTCAGCGCCGGACTCATTGCCGTAGCCATCTTTGTGATACTCTATCTGCTGGGTATAGAAAACTGGTTAGGACTCAGTTTCTCCGTTATCAGCGGTCTTGTGGCAGGTGTGGTAATCGGTCAGGCAACGGAATATTACACCTCGCAAAGTTATCGACCGACACAAAAGATAGCAGAGGCATCGCAGACAGGACCAGCCACCGTTATTATTAAAGGAATAGGTACGGGAATGATCTCTACGATGATACCCGTAGTCACCATATCGGTGGCTATCATGCTGAGCTATCTCTGTGCCAACGGTTTCGATATGTCGCTCTCGGCAAAGTCTATCAGTATCGGCCTTTACGGTATAGGTATTGCAGCCGTGGGCATGCTGTCAACGCTCGGCATCACCCTTGCCACCGATGCCTATGGACCCATTGCCGACAATGCCGGCGGCAATGCTGAGATGAGCGGACTGGGTGAAGAAGTGCGTGAGCGCACCGATGCCCTTGATGCCCTTGGCAATACTACTGCTGCTACAGGCAAGGGCTTTGCCATCGGATCGGCTGCCCTTACGGCTCTCGCTCTACTTGCTTCCTATATCGAGGAAATCAAGATTGCCATGATACGTGCCGTGGAAAACGGCAAACAGTATTTTGATGCAGCAGGAAATGTGTTCGACCCAACGAATGCAACGACCATAGACTTCATCAATTTCTTCCAAGTGAATCTCATCAATCCGAAGGTCCTGGTAGGTGCTTTCCTCGGAGCAATGGCTGCCTTCCTGTTCTGCGGATTGACCATGGGTGCCGTAGGTCGTGCTGCCGAATCGATGGTGCAGGAGGTGCGCCGGCAATTCCGAGAAATCAAAGGAATACTTGAAGGCAAAGCCACACCCGACTATGGTCGCTGTGTGGAGATAAGCACACGTGGTGCCCAGCGCGAGATGATCATTCCTTCGCTGCTTGCCATCGTTATCCCCATCGTGGTGGGTCTTGTGCTTGGTGTGGCTGGTGTGCTCGGTCTGCTCACTGGCGGACTTGCTGCTGGTTTCACCCTTGCCGTGTTTATGTCTAACTCTGGTGGTGCATGGGATAATGCCAAGAAGATGATAGAAGAGGGCCATTTCGACGGAAAGGGCAGTGAGAACCACAAGGCCACCATTGTTGGCGATACCGTGGGCGACCCATTCAAGGATACCTCTGGTCCCTCGCTCAATATTCTTATCAAGCTCATGTCGATGGTAAGTATCGTGATGGCAGGACTGACCATCATATTCCTGTAACGGCGTGTTGCCTTTGCATGGCGCGACGGACTGACCGATAAGGCGCTTCAAGCTGCTGTGGAAAACAATGCCCGCATCATGCTATGTCCAGGAGAACATTGCTATTTCGACTATCCAATGGCCAAGGGCGATATGCCTGAAGTCAACTGGGGTATGCCGACGACCACACTCAAGGATACTTATAGCCTTGATCCTGCATGGGGACACGATAAGAAGTTTGAAGAGAACAACTTGTTTGGTGTGGCTGGAACGCTTTGGAGTGAATGTATCACAACACCTGAGCGCATCTATTATCAGGCTTATCCCCGTGCCATAGCATTGGCAGAGGCAGGATGGAGTCAGCAGGAAAACCGCTCATGGGAGTCGTTCCTCCAGCGCATGCGTCCATTGGCTAATGACATGATGCGTCGTGGCATATCGTTCTCGATGGAATACTGACGGTAGAAACCAATGGTAGAGACAGACCGTCTGTATGGCAGCGGCATCCGTCTCTGCCTCTATCCATGATATGAATTAAACCCAAGTTGGTCACCATGTCGATTTGGGTTTGATTCATTCCTTTGTTTTTGGTATAATGTGTATTCCCTTTGAGTGTCATGCGTTTCCCTTTCCGGTATAAAGTGTATTCCATACCAATATCATGCACAAATGAAAAGAAAAACGGATATTCCTTTTGCAGTTCGCATCTTTTTTACTAATTTTGCAGCCGAAATGCGCCTGTGGCGGAATTGGTAGACGCGCTAGACTTAGGATCTAGTGTTTCCGACGTGCAGGTTCGAGTCCTGTCAGGCGCACGAAATCAATCCCAATTGCTTATTCCAAGCGATTGGGATTTTTGCTTCTTGGTTTTAGAAATTGCCGAGTTATTAAGAGTTTACCTGTATAAGCCTCGGCAAAAGTGTCATAATATCAATTTCAACATATTATTTTCACGCATAAAAGAGAAAACAACCCTATAGTTGTGTTTTTTCATTAAAATAAGTTATCTTTGTAGGCAAAATGGCGAAAGTCCAAATGTAATTGGAACGAAGCGAAATACGTCTAAGTGGATATTCATTTCCTGCAAATGGATGAATAGCCATGTTCCATTTCATAGCACGTTTTCTCGCCATGGCAGAGCTTAAGTAAACTTAGCTCTGCTCATCTGGCTTAACGAAAACCTTCTTATAAGTGTAACGATAAAAAAGATAAGATATGCCTGTACAAAGTGAAGCTGCCCTCGAAAACGGACTTATAGATACTCTTCAAAAGATGAACTACGAGTATGTTCATATTCAAGAGGAGAAGAACCTGTCTGCCAATTTCAAGAAACAGTTGGAGAAACACAACAAAAAGAAATTGGAAGAATTGGGACGCACTGAGTTTACGGAGGCTGAGTTTGAAAAGATACTTATCTATCTTGAAGGTGGCACTCGCTTTGAAAAGGCAAAGAAACTGCGTGACCTCTTTCCGCTTGAACTGGAAAGCGGTGAACGCTTATGGGTGGAGTTCTTGAACCGTACTCATTGGTGTCAGAACGAGTTTCAAGTTTCCAATCAAATTACGGTTGAGGGCAGAAAGAAATGCCGTTACGATGTGACGATACTTATCAATGGTCTGCCTTTGGTTCAGATAGAACTAAAGCGCAGGGGTGTGGAACTGAAACAGGCATACAACCAGATACAACGCTATCACAAGACTTCTTTCCATGGACTGTTTGATTACATCCAACTGTTCGTCATATCCAATGGTGTGAACACTCGCTATTTTGCCAACAACCCGAATAGCGGATATAAGTTCACTTTCAACTGGACGGACGCCGCAAACGTTCCATTCAACGACTTGGAGAAGTTTGCCACAGTGTTCTTCGACAAGTGTACGTTGGGCAAGATTATTGGCAAGTACATTGTATTGCATGAGGGAGACAAATGCCTGATGGTGCTTCGCCCTTACCAGTTCTATGCCGTGGAGAAGATTCTCGACCGTGTGGAAAACTCCAATGACAACGGCTATATCTGGCATACAACAGGAGCAGGCAAAACCTTGACTTCTTTCAAGGCTGCCCAACTTGTATCGGAGTTGGACGATGTGGATAAGGTGATGTTTGTGGTTGATCGCCACGACCTTGACACGCAGACCCAAGCCGAATACGAGGCTTTTGAACCTGGTGCCGTTGACAGCACCGACAATACAGACGAATTGGTGAAGCGTTTGCACAGCAATTCAAAGATCATCATAACCACCATACAGAAACTCAATGCCGCTGTCAGTAAGCAGTGGTATAGCAGTCGTATTGAGGAAATACGCCATTCTCGTATCGTGATGATATTCGATGAATGTCATCGAAGCCATTTCGGAGATTGCCACAAGAACATCGTAAAGTTCTTCGACAACACGCAGATATTCGGCTTTACAGGTACTCCTATATTTGTTGAGAATGCGGTGGACGGACATACCACAAAGGAAATCTTCGGCAACTGTCTTCACAAATACTTGATTAAGGATGCCATTGCCGATGAAAACGTGCTTGGTTTCCTTGTGGAGTATTACCACGGCAATGAGGATGTGGATAATGCCGACCAAGACCGCATGACGGAGATAGCAAAATTTATCCTTAATAATTTCAATAAGTCAACATTCGATGGAGAGTTTGACGCATTGTTTGCCGTGCAGTCAGTGCCGATGCTAATCCGTTACTACAAGATATTCAAGAGCCTCAATCCGAAGATTAGGATTGGAGCAGTCTTCACATACGCTGCCAACAGTAGTCAAGATGATGAGCAGACCGGTATGAACACTGGCGGTTTTGCAAGCGAAAGTACAGGCGAGGCAGACGAACTGCAAGCCATTATGGATGATTACAATAATATGTATGGAACGAGTTTTACTACAGAAAATTTCCGTGCATATTACGATGACATCAACCTCCGCATGAAGAAAAAGAAGGCAGACATGAAGCCTCTTGACCTTTGCTTGGTTGTCGGTATGTTCCTTACAGGCTTTGACAGCAAGAAACTCAACACGCTCTATGTTGACAAAAACATGGAGTATCACGGTTTGCTGCAAGCGTTCAGCCGTACCAACCGTGTGTTGAACGAGAAGAAGCGTTTCGGTAAGGTGGTTTGCTTCCGTGACTTGAAAAACAAGGTGGATGAGTCCATCAAACTTTTCAGCAATGGCAACCCAATAGAAGTTATTGTGCGCCCACCGTTTGATGATGTCAAAACCCACTATCAAGAACTGACAAAGAACTTCTTGGAGCATTATCCCGAACCGCACTATGTGGACTATTTGCAAAGTGAGAACGACAAGATGCAGTTTATCCTCGCTTTCCGTGACATTATCAAAAAGCACGCAGAGATACAAGTGTATGACGAGTTTGAGGAGGATGCTCCCGACCTCGGAATGACAGAACAACAGTTTATGGACTTCCGTAGCAAGTATCTTGATATATACGATTCGTTTGCTGTGCAAAACAAAGAGCAGTCAACGACATACCAAGTACCAGAGGACAATCCAGGCATGGTTGGTGAACCAGACCCTCATGAAGAAGAAACAACTGGTATGGGCGATATTGATTTCTGCCTGGAACTCCTGCATAGTGATATTATCAATGTTGCCTATATCTTGGAGCTGATTGCAGACCTTAATCCATACAGTGAGGACTATTCAGAGAAGCGTAAGCACATCATCGACACAATGATAAAGGATGCCGAACTTCGCAGTAAGGCAAATCTCATTGACGGATTTATCCAGAAGAATGTGGATGATGACCGTGACAACTTTATGGCTCGCAAACAAAAGGCTGATGGTACAAGCGATCTTGAAGAACGGTTGAACAACTATATCGTCACTGAGCGCAACAATGCCGTAAATACACTTGCTAAGGATGAGGATTTGGATGCTTCCGTGCTCAATCATTACCTCTCAGAATATGACTATTTACAAAAAGAAAAGCCAGAAATCATACAAGAGGCATTGAAAGAAAAGCACTTGGGGCTGATAAAAAAACGTAAGGCATTAACAAGAATACTCGACCGACTGCGTTCTATTATAAGAACATTCAGTTGGGAATAATATAAAAAACGATAAAAAGGAAATAACGATATGAGCGAAGAATTACAACAGAAACTCCGTGACCAACTTTGGGAAGTTGCCAACAAACTGCGTGGCAACATGTCGGCAAGCGACTTCATGTACTTCACCCTTGGCTTTATCTTCTACAAGTATTTGTCGGAGAAGATAGAGAAACACGCCAATGACGCATTGGTGGATGATGAAGTTACATTCAAAGATTTGTGGGCTATGGAGAAGGACGAAGACGTAGAGGCGTTGCAGGAAGAGGTGAAGACTGAATGTCTGGAGAATATCGGCTACTTCATTGAACCAAACTTCCTGTTCTCGTCTGTCATTGAGAGCATTAAGAGAAAGGAGAATATCCTGCCAATGCTCGAACGCTCATTGAAGCGTATTGAGGACAGTACCCTCGGACAGGACAGCGAAGAGGATTTTGGCGGTCTATTCTCTGACATTGACCTTGCTTCACCTAAGTTGGGCAAGACGGCCGATGATAAGAATACATTGGTCAGCAATGTTCTTCTTGCCCTTGATGATATTGACTTTGGCGTAGAAGCATCGCAAGAGATAGATATTCTCGGTGATGCCTACGAGTATATGATCAGCCAGTTTGCCGCAGGTGCTGGCAAGAAAGCTGGCGAGTTCTATACACCTCAGGAAGTGAGCCGTATCTTGGCAGAGATTGTAACCATCGGTCACGCTCGTCTGCGCAATGTCTATGACCCTACCTGTGGTAGTGGTTCGCTGTTGCTCCGTGCAGCAAGCATCGGCCATGCGAACGAGATTTTCGGACAGGAGAAGAACCCTACGACCTACAACTTGGCTCGTATGAATATGCTTCTGCATGGCATCAAGTTCAGCAACTTCCGCATAGAGAATGGCGATACCTTGGAGGCTGATGCTTTTGGCGATACACAGTTTGACGCTGTGGTAGCAAATCCTCCTTTCTCTGCTGAATGGAGTGCAGCCGATAAGTTCAACAACGATGATCGCTTCAGCAAGGCAGGACGCTTGGCACCACGCAAGACTGCCGACTATGCCTTTATTCTCCACATGATTTATCACCTTAATGAGGGTGGCACAATGGCTTGTGTCGCTCCTCATGGTGTGTTGTTCCGTGGCAATGCCGAGGGCGTTATCCGCCGTTTCCTCATCGAGAAGAAGAACTATGTGGATGCCATCATCGGACTTCCTGCCAATATCTTCTATGGCACAAGCATCCCGACATGTATCTTGGTGTTCAAGAAATGTCGTAAGGAGGACGACAACATCCTCTTCATCGACGCAAGCAAAGAGTTTGAAAAGGTCAAGACCCAGAACAAACTCCGTCCGCAGCATATCAAGAAGATTGTTGAAACCTATCGTGAGCGCAAGGAGATAGAAAAGTACAGTCATCTTGCCACACTGCAAGAAGTGGCTGAGAACGACTACAATCTCAACATTCCTCGCTATGTAGATACTTTCGAAGAAGAAGAGCCTATTGACATTCGTGCCGTCATGAAGGAAATCAAGGAGCTGGAAGCCAAACGAGCCGACCTTGACAAGGAGATTGAAGGGTATGTGAAAGAGTTGGGATTGGTAGAATAGGCTTTTTTACCAAGTTGGTAAAATTTTAGAAGATTTTCAATATGGCTGAGAAAGATAATATACCAGAAATGCGTCCTACGTTTGATGCTATCCGCAGGACTGACGAAAACAACAAGGAATATTGGAGTTCGCGCGACCTTTGTAATGCTATGGGATATTCTACTAACTGGAAATTCCAAAATGTCATAAATAAGGCAATTGCCGTAGCCAATCAAAAAGGAATGAAGATTGATGACCATTTCAACCAAACGGTTGATATGGTCAAGCTCGGTAGTGGTGCATATAGAAAGGTGAACATATTCCGTTTGTCTCGTATGGCGTGCATGATTATAGCTGAAAATGCAGACGGAAAGAAACCTTTAGTGCAACAAGCAAGAGAATATTTTTCGCAGTCCGTTTCTACCACAGAACTTATCCAAAACTCACTGGAATCCAACATATTGCTGTATAAAACAGCACAAGGTGAAACCCGCATAGAAGTGATATTCAACAACGAGACATTTTGGATGTCGCAAAAACGCATGGCAGATTTGTTTGGCGTAGACCGAGCAACGATTGCTTATCACCTTTCTCAAATTTATGAAAGTGGAGAACTTACAAAAGAGGCAACTTGTAGAAAAATTCAACAAGTTCAACTTGAGGGTGAGCGTGATGTTGAACGTACTCCTTTGTTCTACAACCTTGATGCCATTATTGCCGTAGGTTACCGTGTGAACAGCTATCAAGCAACTCAATTTCGTATATGGGCAACTTCTGTGTTGAAGGAGTTTATCATCAAGGGGTATGTACTTGATGACGAACGCTTGAAACAAGGCAAGCATTTCGGCAAGGATTACTTTGACGACTTGCTGGAACGCATCCGTGAGATACGGACGTCTGAACGTCGCTACTATCAGAAGATAACGGATGTATATGCAGAGTGTAGTGCTGATTATGATGCAAAATCAGAAAGTACCAAATTGTTCTTCAAGATGGTGCAGAATATGATGCACTTGGCTGTCACACATCATACCGCAGCAGAGATTGTCTATAACAGAGCTGATGCCGAACAACCACACATGGGGCTTACCACATGGAAAAAAGTACCTAACGGACGAGTACAAAAGTCGGACACAATTGTAGCCAAGAACTATTTGTCGGATACCGAACTTAATCAACTCAATGGCATAACTACTTCATTCCTTGACTTTGCTGAGACTCGTGCCCAACGCCATATCATTACAACAATGGAAGATTGGCGAAAGCGACTTGCCCAGTTCCTTACGGCAATGGACTATGAGACAAACCCTTCGGCAGGAACTGTTTCGCAAGATGAAGCAAGAGCAAAGGCTTATGGAGAATATGAGAAATATAAACTCATCCAAGACCGTTCATATATTTCTGATTTCGACAGATTTAATAATGGTGATGACGATATGCCTCTGCTTCCTTTCGACCTCAATCCAAAGGAGAACTGAAATCTTCCACAACTTGTGGAAATTTTAGGGAGATAATTTGTCCACCAAGCTGGTAGACTATTTCAGAACGATCAAATTAAGGATTAAAAATGACAACGACAAAAAATAACGAACATAAGAAACTCAATTTTTCGAGTGAGCGAGAGCAGAGCCAAGCTTGCTTGAACTCTGCCGAGCATGAGAAAAATCAAGGACGAAAAGTCCTTAATGTCCCAAATCTCAGATTCCCGGAGTTTCAGGGGGAGTGGGAGAAAACTAAGTTTGGTGATATTGCAACAGGTTTTGACTATGGTATGAATGCTGCTGCAAAAAACTATGATGGTGTGAACAAATATATTCGTATCACGGATATAGACGAAGCATCATCCACCTATACAGATAAGGACATCGTTTCTCCAGATGGTGTTTTAACAGATAACTATCTTGTGAATAATCGTGATATATTGTTGGCAAGAACAGGAGCGAGTACTGGCAAATCTTATTTGTATAAAAAATCAGATGGAAAATTGTATTATGCAGGTTTCTTGATTAGAGCGAATGTGACGACACATGACCCTTATTTTGTATTCTCTCAATTACACACCCATAGATATTGGAGATGGGTGTCTATTATGTCTGCACGTTCTGGACAACCAGGCATAAATTCACAAGAATATTCCTCATTTCCAATTTACACAACATCTATCGAGGAAGAAAGTAAAATTGCGAAACTATTATCTCTTCTTGACGAGCGCATCGCAACCCAAAACAAAATCATTGAAGACTTAAAGGAACTAAAGGCTGCGATTATTGAAAAGGTATTCAATGGTCAACATTCAGAAAAGCTACAATTGAATGATGTTGGATCATATATTCGTGGACTAACTTATAGCAGTAACGATATTGTTGAACATGGTGGCACACTTGTTATGCGCTCTAACAATATTATTAATGGAAGTTTGATTGATTACAATAATAATGTTGTTTTCGTTAATAAGCAAATGTCAGCAGAACAGCAATTACAAAATGGTGATGTTGTTATCTGTATGGCAAACGGAAGTTCTTCTTTGGTTGGCAAATCTTCTTTCTATGACGGCAGCTGTCATTCTCCTATAACCGTTGGTGCATTTTGCGGTATATACCGTTCTAAAGAACCAATTGTAAAATGGTTATTTCAAACAAACAAATACCGTAGATATATTTGGAACTCTTTGCAAGGGGGTAATGGTGCAATTGCAAATTTGAACGGGGAAGATATACTAAACATGTCATTTTCAATCCCTAATGCCCCCATCAAGGACACTTGTGTAAAGATGCTTGCATCAGTGGATTCTGCTCTTGAAAACAATATGTCGCTCTGTGCATTATACACCTTACAGAAGCAGCACCTACTCCGCCAAATGTTTATATAAACATCTGGCGGAGTAGATACTGCTTTTGCTTGTTCAATAGTTCTAATAAATCTGTTTCCATTCTTATCTTCTGCCCCAATGTAAATAGGCGTTTTCCTATTAGTTGCTGCATTTCAAAAGAGGGAAGAGAAAGAGGAATATTACATAGTCCTTCAAAAGACAAGCATTGTCTAACACTTCCCTCTAATCTCTTTTGTATTTCACAATAGAAATGCTTCGATTCAAAATAGTAATCAATGTATTCAGGTACTACGTTTCCTTGGGTTCGGAAGCAAATATACATAGGACTAACGATGCCTTTTTCAAAAGTTGTCAGGCGAGCAATAGAACCAACGTTTATTCGTGCAGGATTAAAGGCAAAGTCGTTCTGTTCTACGATCTTGTAGTTAGAAGTATCTTCGCTTGCAATATTCCTATTTTCAAATTGATCACTCTGCTTTATGAAACCTTGACGATTGCTAACCGACAAAACATTTTTAATCGCATTGTTTTTATTACGCTTAGAAATCTGCTCAATAACATCGCCTATAGGCGAAGTGGTTTTAGTATTAGGCGTATATTCAATTTCAATAATCGCAGCCCTACAAGCCACAAAATCCTTAATCAAGGGAATTAGTAATAGAATTTTTGCATCCATACAAGGAATTGAATATAGAATGGGTGATATTGTTACAATTACTAATGGAAATAGTAATGTGCAAGATGCTGTTACACAATCAAAGGATGATTTGTATCCTTTCTTTGATAGGTCTGAGGATATAAAATATTTGCCTACATTCTTGTTTGACAAAGAAGCTATTATATATCCAGGTGAAGGAACTGAATTTATGCCACGATATTTCAAAGGGAAATTCGCTTTACATCAAAGATGTTATGCCATTTTTGACTTCAACGAAATTATAAATGCTCGTTTCCTATATTTTTATCTAAAGACGCGAAATTCTTATTTCGTCAAAAATGCTGTGGGCTCAACAGTGCCTTCATTAAGACTTGACACGTTTCAAAAGCTTAAAGTTATTATTCCACCGACGAAAACACAACATAGTGTATCTTCATGTCTTTCTTCTATGGAGCAGAAGTGTAATGTCGAAAAAAAGATTTTACACAAACTATTAAAGCAAAAGCAGTATCTGCTCCGCCAGATCTTTATATGAACATTTGGTGAAGCAGATACTGCTTTTGAGAATTATAGAGGTCAAGCATTTGTCTTTCTGTTTCGATTTTACTATCTATATGACTCAGAATAGAGTATATTCGCTTTTGATTCTCTAAAGTTGGTAGTTTAATACTTGCCTTCTCAAAATCAGCCTTACAAAGGTTGAACCTCGTACTTCCCTGTGCATAGGGATAGATGAACTTGCGAAATGCTGTTGAAGAAACGTAGTAAGACAGATATGGAGGAAAAGCTACTTCCGTATTTGTGATGTGAATACCAAAGCAGAAGCTATTAAGATACACTTTTTCTTTACCAAGATACACAGACCCTATACCAACTTCTTCTGGAGTTTCCGAAGACAATGTGAACAAAACATCACCGTATTCAGCAACATTCTGTTTCTCATCATCTTTGATTACCACATATTGGAATTCATTTTCATTGATAACATTGTTTGAATACACATTCAGATAAGTTATGAAAGGCTTACCAGAGCCAAAGTCTTGTGCAGACTTCCCAGACAGTCCTGAATATGAAGTGCCGAGTTCTGCAAATGAGGTCAAGACCTTACCTCCATATTGAGCATACAAAGAGTCATTTAGTCCCTTGATTAAGGACTGCAACTTGTCAATGATTTTGTTTTGGGTCGTTATGCGCTCGTCAAGGAGAGACAAAAGTTTGGCTATTTTCTTCTGTTCTTCAATAGACGGCAATCCAATTTCATAGGTTTTCATCTGTTCCTTATCTCCTCTTGGCATTTTTACGCCCTTTGTTCCACTCATCGCAAAGTTGATGAACCTATCATTTGCTATGACATAATGAAGGAAGTCGGGAATGCAAGCAGAAAGAGCCTTGAATACAAACACATCAGCAGAACAACCTCCATCTCTGTCAGCATACCATACTTTCTTCAAATATGGGCGGATATTTGATAATAACACATCACCTTTGCTGAATTTTATAACATTTGTGCTTGATGGTATTTTTGATGCAGCAACAATGCCTTGATAATCTTGTAGCATGTTCTCTGTTGCAACATAATTATCGCAAGATAACTCCTTAGAGTTCAATCGATCTTTTGAGAACTCGGATATATCACCAAGTGTATTTTTCTCCCACTCCCCCTGAAACTCAGGGAATCTGAGATTTGGGACATCAGAGGTCTATTTTCTCTAATTATATATGTACACCTTCAAAATTAAGGATTACAATGACAACAAAAACAATTAGAGAAATTGCGTTGGCTTGGAAAAGTGACAAGCAACGCTACGTTAAGCAGTCTACATACGCTGCTTATGTGTTAGTTTTGGAGAACCACATTCTGCCATCGTTTGGCGATTGTGAGGCTCTGAGTGAGAAACTTGTGCAGGAGTTCGTTTTGCAGAAACTGAATGGCGGACTCAGCATTAAAACGGTAAAGGACATTCTGATAGTCTTGAAAATGGTGATGAAGTTCGGAGTAAAGAACGAGTGGATGAGCTATTGTGAGTGGGACATCAAGTACCCAACGACAGAGACCAACAAGGAAATTGAGGTGCTGACGGTGGCACACCATAAGAAGATACTCGATTTCATCAAACAGAACTTCACATTCCGCAACCTCGGCATCTACATCAGTCTCACTACAGGTTTGCGTATCGGAGAGATTTGCGGTTTAAAATGGTCGGATATCAACACCGACAACGGCACAATTACCGTGAACCGCACCATTGAGCGCATCTACATGGTGGAGGGCGAACACAAGCACACGGAGTTAGTCATCAACACACCCAAGACCAAGAACTCATGCCGTGAGATACCGATGAACAAGGAACTGCTGGCGATGGTGAAGCCTCTGAAAAAGGTGGTAAACACAGACTTCTATGTGCTGACCAATGAAGAAAAACCCACAGAGCCACGCACCTACCGCAACTACTACCATCGGTTGATGGCGCATCTTGACATTCCTCGACTAAAGTATCACGGATTGCGCCACAGTTTTGCAACACGCTGCATTGAAAGCAACTGCGACTACAAGACCGTAAGCGTACTGCTTGGTCATGCCAACATTACAACAACCCTCAACCTCTATGTTCACCCGAACATGGAGCAGAAGAAAAAGTGCATCACCAAGATGTTCAAGTCTTTGGGAAAATAAGACATTATACCTATAGGGGCAAGAGGGTATGTAATAAACACACACTCTCTTGCATCATTTTTATCTACTACGGATTTTTCTTGTGTAGTTTAATACTTCCGTTGAATCCCAAGCCAAAGACAGTACATACCCTATGCAAGATGAATGGAATATCAGCGATGCTATGTAGCTGCACCCTGAATCCTTTGATTTTAGAGTTCTGAGATTCTGCAGTAGCATTGGTAGATCTGTTCAAGAAATAGTTCAAGACATATTCTTGTTAAGTCATAATTATGGGAATACTCAGTCGTTTTAAGTCGTTTTAAGTCATTCCTGTAGTCATTTGAAAAACTTTAAAATGACATATAAGCATACTTGTTTGGTGTGGAGAGTGACATGAAGATGTCTTTGTGAGAATGAAAAGACTGAGGAATAGAGGAAAAAAATATACGTTTCGTCTAATGGTTGGTTAGGGTGGAGGGGGATGAGGATTGTACAGATAACATGTTTTTAGGCTGAAACTTGATAGCACACCATGTCAGGAGGATAGGTCATGGACATCTATTGAAAAACAGGTAATGTCGCTCTCTATTGTAGAGAACGTCAATCGCTGGGAGAGATAACGCCAATCGCTGGTCGCGATATTGCCAATCGCTGGTCGCGATAATGCCATGCGCTAAAAATACAGTATTTAGTACCAATTTCACATCTCCTGTTGTAATCAAACCAGTTACTCGGATTTTTTAAGATCCACGGAATATCCGACACCTTGATAAACTGTTGTTTCTCATCTAAAAGGTGTGGTTTTAGATGGAATTTTGCCTCTGCAATATTAAAAAATCTAAATTATTAGTTAAATAAAATTAAAATCCAGGCTAAAGGGTTGACAACGGGGG
>NZ_NPIZ01000056.1:0-589 GCF_002251185.1 Prevotella sp. P5-126 | reverse complement strand
TCATGCGTTGCAGTAAAGGTCATTACCTTTGTCGCACTCTCATTTTCAATTGTAGTGTTGTTGTCCTCCGACGAACATGACGCAAAGGACACGATGGCTGCAAAAGCCATCATAGATTGAATATATTTCTTCATTTTCATTCTTTTTACCATGTATAATTTTCTTCATCAAGTGTTTCTGTTTCTCCATTAGTACTTCCCGCTAAAATCTGTGTCCTGCTGATTTCATAAACTGTCATAGTAGGAGATTGATAGAATTTCTTTTCTTTTTTTTCCATTTTTGTGTTTCTTGATTCTCGGTTGCCTATAGGTTCTCGGAGTCGGCTGGTTGTTATAATATGGATAAGGTTAACCTATAAATGAAAGAGCGTGGAACCTGACACTTGCCTGTTCCACTTCTCGAGGTTATGGTTTACCTGATTTCAAGCTGTCAGAAACAAAGCGCATGAAGACGCTCTCCCATAAATAGAGACAAATGCGGAGCCAAATTCTATTGGCTCAGAAGCCCAAGCGAGTTGGGCAACTTGCAAATGTCGGTGCAAAATTGATAAATAAAAATGAAACTGCCAAACTTTTCGGCAACTTTTTAT
>NZ_NPIZ01000055.1:0-48210 GCF_002251185.1 Prevotella sp. P5-126 | reverse complement strand
CCTTTAACCTTTAACCTATAACCTATAAACTTTAACCTATAAACTAAACACTCCGTGTGCGCATAAAGAAAAATGGGTGTCCGACCAAGTGAACACCCATTTATCTCTAAAAACGATATAAAATCAACTGTTTATCGAACCACCTACAATGTCGAGCAACTCATTGGTAATGGCTTGCTGACGACTCTTGTTGTACTGCAGGTTCAGCTGACGCAATAGCTCATCGGCATTGTCGGTCGCTGTCTGCATGGCTACCATGCGCGCTGCATGCTCTGAGGCAATGCTGTCGAGCAGGGCTGTGTAGAGCATCAGATGTGCGAGCTTGGGGATGAGCAACGTGAGAACGCTCTTCATGTCGGGCTCGACGATGAAGTTGTCGTTCAGAGGTACTGCTTTCTCCTCGCGCTTCTGCTCGTTGCGGGCGTTGCGCTTGAGATAGTCCTGTGCCTCACGCGTGACAACAGTAGTGGTGAGGTCGCGCTCATGGTCACGCTGGAGCTCGCTCTCCAAATCGATGGGGAGGAAGGTCTTGGTGGTGAGCACCTGCGATCCTGCACTCTTGAAGTGGTGGTAGATCAAATCGACCTTGTCTATCTCACCGTGCATGAAACGGCCTCCGAGCTCGCGCGCCAATGCGATGCACTGGGCAACATCGGGATGTTCCACCATGTCGGCATAGTCGGTATGGACCTTACACCCCATCTTGGCGGCTGCATCAGCCACTTTACGTCCGATGGGATAGATCTCAACCTGACCGGCGCCAAGTTGGGCAGAGAGGTCATCAACACGATGCTTGAGCAAACGGATGATATTGGCATTGAATCCGCCACAAAGCGATGAACTGCTGGAATAGACCACCAGTGCCACACGCTTCAAGGGACGCTCTTCGTTGAACACAGTCTGTGCCTCGGCCTCTGCCGCAAGAAACGACTTCAGGATATGCTCCAGCAAGGTCTCGTAGGGCAGCATGTTCTGGATGGCCACCTGGGCATGATGGAGCTTGGAAGAAGCTACCATCTTCATGGCACTCGTAATCTTACGGGTGCTCTGGACACTTGCTATACGTCCCTTGATTTCTTTCAGACTCGGCATAGGCTATCAGGCTTTATAGGTTCCGGCGATGTCTGCCATGACTTGTTCGATACGCTGTGTGGTGGCGTCGTCGATCTTGCCACTGCCCAAGGTCTCGATGACTTCGGGAGCGGAGGTGCGCAGTTTGTCGAGGAAGGCATCCTGACACTCGCGTACTTTCTCGATGGGTACCTCGCGCATCAGTCCGTGTACACCACAATAGAGGATTGCCACCTGCTCGCCTACGGGCATGGGGCTGTATTGTGGTTGGATGAGCAACTGGTTGTTTTTACGACCACGGTCGAGGGTCATGGCGGTCACGGCATCCATATCGCTGGAGAACTTAGAGAAGGACTCCAGTTCACGATACTGTGCCTGGTCGATCTTCAATGTTCCTGCCACCTTCTTCATCGACTTGATCTGTGCCGAACCACCCACACGGGATACGGAGATACCTACGTTGATGGCTGGACGGAATCCTTGGTTGAAGAGGTCGCTCTCCAGGAAGATCTGTCCGTCGGTGATGGAGATGACGTTGGTAGGAATATACGCTGACACGTCGCCTGCCTGGGTCTCGATGATAGGAAGTGCGGTGAGCGAACCACCACCGCGTACATGACCCTTCATGCATGCAGGCAGGTCGTTCATCTGTTCTGCCACCTCCTGCTGTTCGTTCATCTTTGCTGCGCGCTCCAACAAACGAGAGTGGAGGTAGAACACGTCACCAGGATAGGCTTCACGTCCTGACGGGCGGCGAAGGATGAGGGATACCTCACGATAGGCAACAGCCTGCTTGGAGAGGTCGTCGTAAACCACAAGGGCGGCATAACCGCGGTCGCGGAAGTACTCACCGATGGCAGCTCCTGCAAACGGAGCGTAATACTGCATGGCAGCAGGATCGGCTGCTGTGGCGGCTACTACGATGGTATAGGGCATGGCGCCGTGCTCTTTGAGCGACTGTACCAGTGTGGCTACGGTAGAGGCTTTCTGTCCGATTGCCACGTAAATACAATAGACGGGTTTGCCTGCTTCATAGAAACTCTTCTGGTTGATGATGGTATCTACGGCAATGGCGGTCTTTCCCGTCTGGCGGTCGCCGATGATGAGCTCACGCTGTCCGCGACCGATAGGAATCATGGAATCGACAGCCTTCAATCCGGTCTGGAGCGGTTCCTTTACCGGCTGACGGTAGATCACACCAGGAGCCTTACGGTCGAGCGGCATCTCAAATGCTCCTGTCAGGTCGATGTCTCCCTTTCCATCCACAGCCTGTCCGAGGGGGTTGATGACGCGTCCCAACATATTGTCGTTGACGCGGATAGATGCGATGCGCTTGGTGCGCTTCACGACCTGTCCCTCTTTAATGCCTGCCGTTGGACCGAGAAGCACACAACCCACGTTGTCTTCCTCGAGGTTCATCACAATGGCCATAGTGCCATTCTCGAACTCGAGCAACTCGTTGGCTTCTGCATTGCGGAGTCCATAGATGCGTGCCACACCATCGCCGACGGTGAGGACGGTGCCCACTTCATCGAAACTGGCAGAGTCGTTGACGCCCTTGAGCTGTTCGAGCAGCACCTGCGAGACTTCGCTTGGTTTTATTTTGTCTGACATTTGTTTTTAATAATAATGCTTGATACAAGTGCCACGGGGGGACACTATTGCTTATTTACTTAACTGTGTGAGAATGGTGTTGAGCTTCGACTTCACGCTCGCATCCATGCGATAGGTGTCGTACTCAAGGATAAAGCCGCCGATGATATCGGGATTTACCTCTGTCTCAAACTCCACAGTGCCATTAGTCTTACTCTCTACCATCTGGCGCATCTTCTGCTCGGTCTGAGCGGACACACGCGCTGCGGTGGTGAGTTTTCCACGGATGATGTTCTTCTGCTTGCGGTAGAGCGTGATATATGAATTCGCAATGAACTGCATCACGTTCTCGCGGCCTTCTTTCAATACGAGATTGATGAAGTTTCGAGTGAGAACAGAAGGCTGCTCACCGGCGGCAACCGCCAGTATGCCCTCCTTCTTTTCTTTCGAAAGCATGGGATTTTCGACGGTCTGCCGCAGCTGATCTACCTCCAGGTAGCTCTTCGCCAAGGTCATCATGTCCTGATAGACCTTGTCTTCGAGACCTTCAGCGGTGGCTGCCTTCAACAGGGCCCGTGCATATCTGATCGATATTGCTCCAATATCCATACGCAATCATCAATTACTTATTGTCATTTAGCAGAAACTTCATCCAGCATACGGTCAATCAAATCCATCTGCGACTTGTCGTCTTTCAGATTCTCGCGAAGAACCTTTCCGGCAATATCGACACTCAAGGCTGCTACCTGACGACGAATGTCGGCGATTGCGGCATTCTTCTCCTGGGCAATGGCAGTCTTTGCCTCATCCAACAAGCGTGAACCTTCCTGACGGGCTTTTTCCTGGGCCTGCTCCACGATGGCGTCGCGGGTCTGGGCTGCCTCACGGAGTATCTGTGTCTGCTTCTCGCGAGCCTCCTGCAAGATGGATTCTCCTTCTTTCTCGATGTTGGCGAGTCGCTCCTGTGCCTCATGGGCCTTGCGGAGACTCTCGTCGATGAAGTTCTTACGCTCCTCTACCGATTTGGTGATGACGGGGAAACCGAACTTAGCGAGCAGAAGGAAGACCACCAAAAACGCGACGAGCATCCAGAAGAAGAGTCCGAAGTCGGGCGTCAGTATTGATGGTAAATTCATATCCATTTGCTTTGAAGTTTTTTATGGATTACATGAACACGCAAAGTGCGCAAACTACAACGGCAAACAGGGCAACACCCTCTACGAAGGCTGCTGTCAGAATCATGTTTGTACGGATAGTACCTGCTGCTTCGGGCTGACGGGCAATAGCGTCCATAGCGCTTCCACCAATACGACCGATACCGAGACCGGCTCCAATAGCTGCAATACCTGCGCCGAGACCGGCACCAAACTTAGCGAGACCAGCACCTGCGGCTGCCTGTAAAATCAATGATAACATAATCTTAAATTTTTTAAATGGGTTATACTTATTTTTTTATTGTTTACTTTTTTTCTTTAGAGAATGTGTTTATCCTTCATGGTGTTCGGGGTGAGCCAGTCCGATAAATACTGCACTCAACATGGTGAACACGTATGCCTGGATGAATGCCACAAGAAACTCAAGGCAGTTCATGAAGAGCATCATGACGAAGCTCAGCAGGGTAAGTCCACTTCCCAAAACAGCATTGAGTGACCATCCGATGAAGATGATGGCTGTGAAGGAGAGGATAATGGCGTGGCCTGCCATCATGTTGGCAAACAAACGGATCATCAGCGCGAAGGGCTTGGTGAGAATGCCGAAGAGTTCGATGACTGGCATAATAGCCACGGGATAAGCCTTGAGGAATGCAGGCACGTCGGGCCAGAAGATTTCCTTCCAGTATTCCTTATTGCCAAACAGGTTGATTGCCAACATGGTGCACAGGGCCAGGAAGAAGGTGACGTTGATATTTCCCGTCACATTGGCGCCACCGGGGAATACCGGCAACAAGCCCAACAGGTTGGTGATCAGAATGAAGAAGAACGCTGTCAGCAGATAAGGGGCATAGGGACGATAGTGCTTCTCGCCGATGGAGTCCTTGATGAGGTCGTCGTGGATGGTCATGACCAGCATTTCCATCATGCCGACAAAGCCTCTGGGGCTCTCACGCGTCACATCGTGCTTCTTGTACCAACGGGCGCAACTGAGGAAGATGGCGAGCATGACAAATACTACAATCCATATCTGAAGCACACTCTTGGTGATGCTCAAATCCCAAGGACGCACGCTACTACCGTCGGAAAGCCGCTCATAAATCTTACCGTTCTTCGCCTCGTTGAAATAGAAGCCTTGGTAATCGTGACCTTCTTCGGCAGCCTCTTCGATGCGAGAGGAACTGAAACAATGCCATGCTCCCGTTGCCTCACTTCTCACAATGACCGGCAGGGGAATGCTGACATGGGTCTTCCCGAATGTGGTAATGTGCCATTCGTAGGCGTCTGCCATGTGGCCCAACACGATTTCCTTCACGTCAACGCTATTAGACGCTGTCGCATTGACAGGGGACGAAAGCCCAAGTAACAGTAGAAGACTTACGAGTAAATATTTCATTTTCTTTATTTTATGCATTTCGATGAATCTTTTTCTCCACCCTCACAAAGTAAAGGGTATCGTAAATGAGCAGCACAAGGTAATAGACAAGGAAGAGGAAGACGAAGAAGCGAATCTGCATCTCGTCGTCGGCAAGAAACAGATAGATCAGCACGGTGGCAATGCCTGCTATCATACGCAAGCCAGATGCTGCAAGATAGAACGTCGGCAGACTGGCTGATGAACTGGATGCCACCGCACGCCAAGCCAAACCGTAGGTCAGGCTGGCGAACACTTGGAAACCTGCAGCAACGGCAAGGGGCACGCCTATCATCGAAAGGCTTCCCCATACACCGGCACTCAACAGGGCCAGAACAGTCATCACTGCGATGATTGTCAGGCTCTGAATGATATAGGTGACTGCAGCTTTACGCATCATGTGATTTTCTTGTACTTCCGTCATTGGTCTGTTTTCCTTATGCATTGAGTTCTACACAAAGTGCCACCTCATTCTTCTGCACTTCAACAAAACCGCCGGCAACAGCCAGTTGGCTTTTCACACCGTCTGACTTCGCATAGACTACGGTTCCTTCTGTCAGCGCAGAGATAATCGGGGCGTGGTTGGTCAGTATTTCAAACTGGCCCAAGACACCAGGAACGAGAACGCTCTGAACATCGCCCTCAAACTCGATTTTCTGGGGAGAAACTATTTTCAACTTCAACATACGAATTATCCTTTAGCAGCTTCCAACAGTTTTTTGGCCTTTGCCTTCGCATCTTCAATAGTTCCTACATTGAGGAAGGCCTGCTCTGGAAGATCGTCAACCTCACCGTCAAGAATGGCATTGAAACCCTTGATGGTCTCTTCGATGGGCACCATCACACCTGGCAGACCAGTGAACTGCTCGGCTACTGAGAATGGCTGAGAGAGGAAACGCTGCACGCGACGTGCGCGGTTTACGGTCTGCTTATCCTCGTCGGAGAGTTCGTCCATACCAAGGATGGCGATGATGTCTTGCAATTCTTTATAGCGCTGCAGGATCTCCTTCACGCGCTGGGCACACTCATAATGCTCTTTGCCCACAACGAGTGGGTCGAGGATTCGTGAGGTACTTCCCAGAGGATCTACGGCAGGATAGATACCAAGTTCGGCAATCTTACGGTCAAGCACGGTTGTGGCGTCAAGGTGGGTAAACGTAGTTGCTGGAGCAGGGTCGGTCAAGTCGTCGGCAGGCACGTAAACAGCCTGTACGGAAGTGATAGAACCTTTCTTGGTAGAGGTGATGCGCTCCTGCATGGATCCCATTTCAGAGGCAAGCGTAGGCTGATAACCTACGGCTGAAGGCATACGGCCCAACAGGGCAGACACCTCGGAACCAGCCTGAGTGAAACGGAAGATATTGTCGATAAAGAACAAAATATCGCTTGCACCGCCATCCTTACTGCCGCCATCGCGGAAGCCTTCTGCAACGGTCAGACCAGAAAGGGCTACGGATGCACGGGCACCCGGTGGTTCGTTCATCTGACCATACACAAGGGTGGCCTGACTCTTTTTCAGTTCTTCAGGGTCAACCAGCGAGAGATCCCATTTGCCTTCGTCCATGGCCTTGCGGAACTTGTCGCCGTAACGGATAACGCCAGACTCAATCATCTCGCGGATCAGGTCGTTACCCTCACGGGTACGCTCTCCTACTCCGGCGAATACAGAGAATCCGTTGTGCCCCTTGGCGATATTGTTGATGAGCTCCATGATCAGCACGGTCTTACCTACACCAGCACCACCGAAAAGTCCAATCTTACCACCTTTAAGGTAGGGTTCCAACAGGTCGATGACCTTGATACCCGTGGCAAGTATCTCCTTGGTGGTAGAAAGTTCTTCAAACTTAGGAGCCTCACGGTGAATGGGGTAAGCACCCTCCATCGCGAGCTGTTTCATACCATCAATCGGCTGGCCGATAACATTGAGCATTCGGCCTTTGATCTGTTCGCCCGAAGGCATCAAAATAGGAGAACCCATCGGTACGGCTTCCAGTCCACGCTGTAAACCGTCGGTATTGTCCATGGCAACACAGCGCACGGTATCCTCACCGATGTGCTGCTGTACCTCAATCACAAGTTGCGTACCATCCTGACGCTTAATGGTCAGCGCTTCATGAATACGGGGAAGCACTTTCTCTGCGTCTTGGCCTTCGGTATTGAAATAGACGTCAATTACCGGGCCGATGATCTGCGAAATGTGTCCATTAATCTGTGACATAAGCAGTATTTTTATATTTTAGTTAACTTTATTTGCTTAGATATTTTGAACGCAAAATTACTAAGTTTTTTAATAAAAAAGAAAAAATTCACAAACTTTAATGCAACTATTTGTTTATTGCAACACCTTTGCAACACCTTTGCAGCAACATTGAACAATCACCACCCGTCACAGACGACAAAAGTACACATAAAATAGCCCTTAAAATAGCCCTTGGAAAACTAAAACACATCATCCAGTTTACTTTTTACCTTATATTTAATAAGGTATGGTATAAGGGAATGGACATATTATAAAATTATTGCACATTTTTTTTGTGAATGTGCAAAAAAAGCATTACCTTTGCACAAAATTTCGTTATTTGTGCAATGGACAACATACCAAGCTTCAACTCTTACATCGAAAAAACCATCAAAGACAACTGGTTGCTCGATGCACTGACTGATTACAAAGGAGCCACACTACAATATCACGATGTGGCACGCAAAATAGAAAAGCTCCACATTCTCATGGAAGCAGCAGGAGTAGAGAAAGGTGACCGCATCGCTGTGTGCGGACGCAACTCAGCTCACTGGGCTGTGGCTTACCTTGCTACATTCGCCTACGGAGCTGTCATCGTTCCTATTCTCCATGAATTCAATGCCGAACAGATTCACAACATCGTTAACCACTCGGAATCAAAACTGCTTTTCGTAGGCGACTACATCGTCAAGACCATTGACGAAAAGGAAATGCCAAACCTGAGCGGTATTCTGAATCTGCCGGATTTCTCACTCCACACATGCAGAAATGAAAAACTGGCCTACGCCCGCGAACACCTTAATGAACTTTTTGGAAAGAAATATCCGATGGCATTTCGCAAGGAGGATATTCATTGGCACGTGGATTCACCCGAAGAACTCTGCATGCTCAACTACACCAGTGGTACTACCGGGTTCTCAAAGGGTGTAATGCTGCCCTACCGCGCAGTGTGGGGCAATGTGAGTTTCTGCATGAATGCATTGGCACCAAGACTGCCTAAGTTCAGCAAGATTCTCTCTATCCTCCCCATGGCACACATGTATGGACAAGCCATCGAGTTCTTGTTTTCATTCTGTTCAGGCTACCATCTCTTCTTCCTCACCCGACTGCCATCACCTGCCATTATTGCAGAGGCTTTTAAGGAAGTAAGACCACACCTGGTAGTGGCGGTGCCACTCATCATCGAGAAAATCATACGCAAGAGAGTATTCCCCAAGATACAGAACAACGCTATCAAACTGCTTTGGCAGATGCCCGTGGTTTCGAAGAAAGTCAAAGAGCATATCTGTAAAGAGGTATGTGAGGCTTTTGGAGGCAGAGCCTATGAAGTCATTGTAGGAGGTGCTCCACTTAACAAGGAAATAGAGAAATTCCTCGTTGACATCGACTTCCCTATCACCGTAGGCTATGGTGCTACTGAATGTGCGCCACTTATTACCTACAGCGATTTCCACGATTTTGAAAAAGGATCATGCGGTACGCCCGTTGACTACATGGAAGTGAAGATTGACTCACCTGATCCACGGAACACGGCAGGCGAAATTCTGGCACGAGGCACCAATGTCATGTTGGGCTACTACAAAAACCAAGAGGCAACAGATGCCGCACTCGACAAGGAGGGATGGTATCATACCGGAGACCTTGCAACCATGTCGGAAGACGGACATGTGTTTATCAAAGGACGCTCAAAGAACATCCTCATCGGAGCCAGCGGACAAAACGTATATCCAGAGGAAATAGAAGACAAACTCGCATCAATGGCAGTTGTCAGCGAATGTATTATCGTACAGCGCAACCAACACCTTGTGGCACTCGTACATCCTGACATGGACGAGGCCAAAGAGATGGGATTCACCGAGACGGATCTACAAAACATCATGGAGCAAAACCGTCAGCAACTCAACGATATGATGCCTGCATACAGCCGCATACAGAGTATCGAAATCCGATATGAGGAATTTGCAAAAACTCCAAAGAAAAGTATCAAGCGCTACTTGTATAAATAAGAATCATACTAAACTAAACAATCGTAGAAGATGGAAAACGTACCAAGTTTCATACAACTCATCGAGCAAAGCATCAAGACCAATTGGGATCTTGATGCCTTGACCGATTACAAGGGAGCCACGCTACAATATCACGATGTGGCACGTAAGATAGAGAAACTGCATATTCTCTTTGAAAACTGTGGTGTACAGAAAGGCGATAAAGTCGCACTCTGCGGAAGAAACTCAAACCAATGGGCAGTGGCTTTTCTTGCCACGCTGACCTACGGAGCTATTGCCGTGCCTATCCTGCACGAATTCATGCCGGAACAAATCCACAACATTGTCAACCACTCTGATGCAAAACTGCTTTTCGTGGGCGACCATGTGGCTACACAGATTGACCCTGTGCAAATGCCACATCTTGAGGGTATTGTCAACAACCCCGACTACTCTCTCATGCTTTCAAGAACAGACAAACTGACATACGCACGCGAACATCTTAACGAACTTTACGGTAAGAAATTTCCAAAATATTTCCGCAAAGAACACGTACACTACGAATATGAAGACAACGGAGAACAACTGGCGCTGATCAACTATACCAGTGGTACTACGGGATTCTCTAAAGGTGTGATGATTCCCTACCGCGCACTGTGGTCGAACTTCGACTTTGCCGTGAACGTACTGGGCAACACCATCAAAACGGGCGACCGCATCATCTCCATTCTCCCCATGGCACACATGTATGGAATGGCTTTCGAATTTCTATTTGAATTCCTCTACGGATGCCACGTCTATTATCTTAACCGCGTACCATCGCCTGCCATCATTGCACAAGCATTTGCCGACATCAAACCAAGAATCATCATCGCTGTTCCGCTGATCATCGAAAAGATTATCAGAAAGAAGGTATTCCCCAAAATACAAAACAACCGCATGCGTCTCCTCATGGCAATGCCTGTCATCTCCAAAAAGGTAAAACAGATGATCTGTCAGGAAGTGGTGAAGGCTTTTGGAGGTGAACTCTATGAAGTAATCATCGGAGGTGCTGCGTTTAACCGCGAAATCGAAACGTTCCTCCGCAAAATAGAATTCCCATACACCGTAGGATACGGAGCCACTGAATGTGCACCTATCATCTGCTACCGCGACTGGCATACCTTCAGACTGGGTTCTTGCGGACAACCTGTAGTTCACATGGAGGTGAAAATTGACTCAGACAGTCCCAGTACAAAACCTGGTGAAATCTTGGCACGCGGACTCAATGTCATGTTGGGCTACTACAAGAACGATGAAGCTACCAAAGAAACTATTGATAAAGACGGATGGTATCATACGGGAGACCTTGGTACCATGGACGACGACAAAAACGTGTTTATCAACGGAAGATCGAAAAACATGCTTCTGGGACCCAGCGGACAGAACATCTACCCCGAAGAGATAGAAGATAAGTTCAACTCTATGGCTATGGTGGTGGAAACTGTGGTTGTTCAGCGCAACAACAAGCTTGTCGGTCTGGTTTATCCTGATTACGATGAAGCGAAGAATATGAACTTCAACGAGGAGGACATCTACAATGTCATGGAGCAGAACCGTCAGCAACTCAACGAACTACTCCCCGCTTACGAGAAAATCACCGAAATAGAAATACAGAAGGAAGAATTTGAGAAAACTCCTAAAAAGAGCATCAAACGATACCTCTACAAATAAGACGATGAAAGAGTTTACGCACAAGTCTGCGTGTGTAAAGCGGATTTGAAAGCTAATCGGTAGATAAAAAAACTTTGCGCTCCCGTGTTTTGGAAACGCAAAGTTTTTTTTTACGCCAACAGGTCAGCATGTCCGTCTGCATTTTTATGTCACCACGCTCATTGTTTCACTTGACGCTCTAACAGCGAGAAAAACAACTGTTGCAATTGGTTTCCGATGATATGTGGAGAATAACTTTCGGAAATGGCAGAAGAAATGTGTTCGGATGAAAAATGTTCACTGATTAAGCGAACCATTGCATGGCTCAACGAAACCGCATCTTCGGTAGGCACGGTCACACAACCATCATGCTGACGGACGCTCTGCGGAACAACATCGGTGGTAATGACGGGAATACCCGTACTCATAGCCTCCAACAAAACCAAGCCCTGTGATTCGCTACGAGTGGGAAGCACTAAAGCATCAGCAGAGTAAAGGATGTCGCGAACACCAATCTTATCTGTGGTTCCCACGAAACGCACATCTGGAATATTCGCATAAAGGCGGCGGCAAGAGGCAGAATCGGTATCAGGACCAACCAACGTCAGACTGGCATTCACCCCTTGACTCTTCAATCTCCGAAATGCTCCTGCTAAAATATCGTAACCCTTACGCGGAATGAAATTGCCTATGGCACAAAAACGAAACGTATCAGAAGGTTGACGTTTGGCATAATGAAAGAAGCGAGTGTCTATCATATTAGAAACGACCTGATGGGAGTAACGCTTACCAAAATACGGTGCGAGTTCATCCACTAACTCCTCGGAAACGACCACTACCCTATCCGCTTTTTCCAACGCTTCACGCAACAGGGGGATTTCCCATTGTCCCAGAGACGCTCTACGGAACTCTTCTTCATAAATCATGGAAGGAAGATGTTCGGTAATCACAAAAGGGATGCGGTGGTGCTGCGCTATCAACATGGCGGCACGACCTGCCCATTTCACGCAATGGGCATGGATGACGTCGGGACAACCATATTGACGGAAATACTCTTCTGACAATTTCAACACTCCTTTCAGCCATCTATCAACATTGGGACGCACCACCTTGGGGATTCCACGTTGAAAATCACGCCACACCTCTACCCCATCCATGGTTTCTACACCCATAGTATATGGGAGAAAGAGATAGTCTTTCCAACCTTTAGTAATACCAAGTTGAACGCGACTCAATATCCGAACTTCATGGCCGAGCTGCTGTAAAGCCTTGGACTGCTCAAGACAGAACTCGCCACCATAAGGAGGGAAGAATGATGGAATTTCAAGAATGTGCATAAAAAAAGGAAGATCGTAAGTTTGTTGGTAGTAATATAATAAGGAGAAAACCGCGTTGGAAATATATAGAACAAAAAAAGAGAACGGAATATTGCCATCCGTCCTCTCCTTTGTTTCGTTGTGTGAAGGGAAATTAAGCTTCAGCAGGAGCTTCTGTCTCTGCTTCAGCAGCAGCCTTTGCGGCCTCTTCCTCTGCCTTTGCAGCCTCAGCAGCAGCCTTCTTCTCAGCTACCTTCTTGGCCATTTCCTCATTCAGTTTCTTTTCCTGAGCGAGCTCCTGAGCAGCAGCCTCTTTCTTGGCTTTGACCTCGTCTTCACGAACCTTGTCGAGACCCTTCTGCTTGTCAGCCTTCCATGCGTCGAACTTCTTCTGAGCAGCAGCCTCGTCGAAAGCGCCCTTCTTAATACCACCACGGAGGTGCTTCATCAGGTAAACGCCCTCACCGCTGAGGATGTTGCGAACGGTATCGGTGGGCTGTGCGCCTGCCTCTACCCAGTAAAGTGCGCGTTCGAAATTCAAATCTACTGTGGCAGGATTGGTGTTAGGATTGAAAGTTCCAATCTTCTCAGTAAATTTACCATCACGTGGTGCTCTTGCGTCTGCGATTACGATGCTATAGAAAGCATAGCTCTTACGACCGCGACGTTGCAATCTGATTTTTGTTGCCATTGTTTTAAATAACTTTTAATGTTTAATAATTGAATTTCGTGCTACTATCTCGTAATAGCGGATGCAAAGGTACTGCTATTTTTCGGAATATCAGCGTTTTTTGAAAAGTTTTATCCTTTTGTTTTCGTTTTTTTAACCAATTACGGGTATTACGCCGCATTTTACTTCTTTTTCATCGTCACACCGACTTCCATTCCATTCACATTTTTCATCAATTTGGAAACGGTCTGGAGGTTTGCGTTACCCGACTTGGAACCAAATGCCTTGAAGAGATTGAGCAACTTGGTTGAGTTTGCAACAAACATGAGTTTCTTGCCTTCCAACTGAGTGGTGATGCTGACTGACTTAACACCCAACGTGGTAAGCTGCAACTTGGAGTCCTTGACACTCCATTTTCCTTGGGTGGTCTTTCCCTTTAATGTTGAAGTGAAAGTACCATCTTGTTGGAAAGTCATCGTCATTGCACCTGGTTTGATGCCTACGGTTGTCAGTTTGGTCTGAAGAATACTTTCCATCTTGTTGGCCGCAATCTTGGCCGCAGCATTCGTCAACACATTGTCTGATTTAAGAACGATGGCTGGTTCTTCATAAACCCATGTTCCGACAATATTTGCTGCACTGGCCTGTTTCTTACCTGAGAAGATAGCAGTAAGATTAGAAATAAGATTCGAACCTCCGCTACTGGTGGTATTATTGCCAAGTACGCTATCAAGTACGCCACTGATTGACTGTGCATTTGCGATTGCACACATCATGAGCATGAAGCCCATAATAACTGATTTCAAAGATAACTTTTTCATTGTTCTTATGCCTATATCATTAATATATTATTAAAATGTCGCGCAAAAGTACTATAATTCAAGAAAAATGCAAAATAATATCGACAAAATTTCACCATACAAACATTTTTTACTACTTTTGCAATCATGTACAAGCAAGGATTATCCATACTTATACCTGTATTCAACAGAAACTGCTGTGCGTTGGTCCAAGAACTACACATTCAAGCTGTCAATTGTGGCATCGACTTCGAAATTATCGTTGTCGAAGATGGTTCTACCAATCCCAAATACGTTGATCAGAACAGACCAGTGGCAGCAATCGACCATGTGCGTTATATCATCCATGAAGAAAACATGGGGCGTGCAATCATCCGCAACTGGTTGGCAGACAAGGCAGAATATGACACATTACTATTTCTTGACTGCGATGTGGACATCCTTGACCCAGACTATCTGAAACGCTATCTTGACAACAAGGCTTCGGTGGTTTGTGGTGGCTTATGCATTGGTGGAGATGCAAATAAACTGCGTCACAGTTTGCGCTACCATTACGAGAAAACGCATGAGAAAGAATATACTGCAAAACAACGGAAACGCAACCCATACAAGAATTTCAGAACCACCAATTTTCTCATCGAACACAAAGTAATGGAAGGTTGCCGTTTTGATGAACGCTTTCGCCAATACGGCTACGAGGATGTGATTTTCGGAAAGACATTGAAACAAAACGGAATCATCATCTCACACATTGAGAATCCTGTATATCTCACCCGTTTTGAATCAAACACTTATTTCATGATCAAGACGGAAGAAGCTATGCATACTTTGTATAAATTCCGTAAAGACATTGTCCCCTACTCTCGGTTACTCCAGCATGTGGAAGTTCTTAAGAAGATTGGACTCTTGCCTGTTTTACGCTTAATATATAGAAGTTCCATCGGCTATTATCTCATGCGCAACCTAAATGGCGAGAGACCTGTCTCACAACTGTACAATCTATACAAACTCATGTTCTTCGCATCATTGAAACCATAATATCGAAGGGGAAATTTCATTCTTCGTTTGCTATTCTTTCTACTCATAAGGACGGAAGAATGGACGCAATGTAAATTGAACAACAATATTTTTGGGATTAGTTATGCCCTTTGTTGTTTTATTGCCTATTTAGAATTATGCCGAGCATACCTATAAAAATCCGCAACACCTAAATTAGGCATTGCGGATTAGTATTTATATCGTTGGGAACTTCGTTAATAATTTCAGGGGGCCATTGATATTGGTGAGTTTTCACTCAGCTTTCTTGTCTGGAAGAATCAAATTCAACACTACACCAACAACTGCTGAGAGGCCAATGCCAGAAATGGTAAATGAACCTGACGAGAGCACTGCCCCACCCAATCCCATGGTCAACATGACAGACATGATGATGACATTGCGCGTTTTGTTTAAATCAACCTTATTATGCATCAGATTCTGAACACCAACACTTGCAATCGTTCCAAACAGAAGAAGCATGATGCCGCCCAAAACAGCCTGAGGAATACTCTGAAGCAATGCACTAAGTTTGCCTACAATAGAAAAGCAGATGGCTGTGGCTGCTGCAATCCGGATAACAACCGGACTGGTGACTTTTGTGATAGACATTGCACCAGTCACTTCAGAATAGGTTGTTTCGGGAGGACCACCAAGTACGGCAGATGCCAAACAGGCAGCTCCGTCTCCCAGCATTGTCCGATGAAGGCCTGGCTCCTTGACAAAATCCTTGTCAGCAACCGCACTTACAACGTAAACATCTCCAATGTGCTCAAGAACCGGAGCTATTGCCACTGGCAACATATAGATGAAAGGTCCCCAAGAGAAATGACTCAACGTGTCAAACGACACAGGGCAGGATATCCAAGGCGCAGCGATTACTCCAGAGAAATCGACCTCACCCATTGCAATGGCCAACACATAACCAACTACCACACCTGTTATAATAGGAACAAGTTTCATAAGTCCACGGCAAAAGGTCAAAACGAGAATAGCTGTGATAAGCGCAGCAAAAGCCAAGATCCAATTGGTCTTTGCCATATTCACAGCACTTCCTGATAACGACAGACCTATCAGAATAATAGCAGGCCCAATGACAATAGGAGGAAAGATACGGTCAAGAAGACGTTTTCCTTGCCACTTGACAAGAGCACTCATCACAAAATAGACTAATGACACACTGGTTAGTCCCGCTATTGTCCCTGGAAGCCCCCACTGTTTGGAAGCAGCGATAATTGGGGCAATAAAAGCAAATGAACTTCCCAGAAAAATCGGGACTTTCCCTTTGGTAAGAAAATGAAAGAGAAATGTTCCCAGACCTGCGGTAAATAAAGCCGTTGCAGGATCAATGCCAATCAGTAGTGGCACAAGAACAGTTGCACCGAAAGCCACAAAGAGAAATTGTACGCCTACGATGGTTTTCTTAACTGTCGATAGTTGTTCTGTTTCCATAATAGTTATTATTAGTATTGAATGATTTAATCAAGATTGTAGTAATTGGTTTTAAGGTATAATACATTTCAAAAAAAATTGCTTGTCTCACGACAAGCAATTTTCAATTAACCTTAATAATCTAATACCATGAAAAACACGTTGCAAATATAGACGTTTTTTTTTATACCTGCAAGAGTTTTCGTATATTTCTTTAAAATTTTAACTTTCATTAAACCTTTTACCATTCCACTTCAACATCACAGCTGTTTCTTTTTCATTTTTTTGTCCTTCCATAGCAACAGGATTAAGAGCCTGAGAATATATTATCTGCAAATCGGAATTATCTGGAGAAACAAATGAGGCCACATACATCTGTTGAGGAAGAGTGATCAACTGGCTGGATGGAATCGGTTCCCAACTGGCCTTATAAAATGTTACATTACTTTCTGGAGCATCTTTTCCATAAGTAGCTACCAAACAGATGATACTGTCTCCATCTGCCAACAGCAAGCGGACATCATACCGCAAGGTTTCACTTATTTGCAAAGAGAACGCTTTATCGTTAAGCATCAGCAATTCGCTATGTCCATCCAACAGATTATCTACACGAGCTTTCATTTTCGATTCTATGAAATCCACCATGTCAAGTCTGTTGTTTTCTGTCAATTCAGGTGTTAACGATTTCGGCATGCTGAGAAATACATCTTTCATCGTATTTTGTGCCTCAGCTGCGAAAGTCGTCAATATCAATATTCCAAGGATTATTATCTTTCTCATGTTCGGTTCATTTTTATCCCTGTCTTATCCACGTCCGGGACGAAGATCTTTTACACGAACCGCCTTACCTTCACTCTGCGGAAGAGACCCCTTCTTTACCAAACGTACACGAGGCGTAAGAAGTATTTCGTCTTTCAATGCACGCTGAATGTCTTTGGTCATTCTCTGAAGTTCGGGATAGACGTCTGTATTCAATCCATCGAGTTCCACATCAACAGTCATTACATCATTATCGCCTTCTGAATCAAGCGTAATAAGATAATTGCTTCCCAAACCGGGATATTTGACAAGTATCTTTTCCACTTGCATGGGGAACACATTAACTCCCTTAATGATGAACATGTCATCTGTACGACCTTTGATACGGTCAATGCGTCTATGAGTGCGTCCGCACGGGCAATCGCCAGGCAGAATACGAGTCAAATCATGAGTGCGATAACGCAAAATGGGCATCATAGTACGGTCGAGAGTGGTAAGAACCATTTCTCCGATTTCTCCATCAGGAACGGGTTCTAAAGTATCGGGATCTATGATTTCCAAGATGTAGTTATCTTCCCAGAGGTGCATACCGTTTTGTTCCTGACACTCAAAAGCTACACCAGGACCATTCATCTCGGTCATTCCAAAAGAATTATAGGCTTTCACCCCCAACAATCGCTCGATGCGACGTCGTTGCTCATCTGTATGTGGCTCTGCCCCTATAAACAGAGTATGCAACTTTGTGCTTCGTGGATCTATACCTTCTTCATGAAAAACTTCCGCAAGACGAATGGCATAAGACGGAATGGCATGAAGACAAGTAGTGCCAAAATCACGGATGAACATAATCTGACGCTTAGAGTTACCAGCAGCAGCAGGTACCGTAGTGGCTCCAAGTTTTTCTGCACCATACTGGAAACCTAATCCGCCAGTAAACATGCCGTAGCCACTGGAATTTTGGAAGACATCAGTATCTCTGCAACCAACCATATACATACTACGAGCAATCATATTTGCCCATGACTCTATATCATGGCGAGAATATGTCACAACTGTCGGATTTCCTGTTGTACCACTGGAAGAATGGATGCGGATTGCATCTTTCATATTGCCTCCAACAAGTCCGAAAGGATAGTTTTCGCGCAAGTCCTGTTTAGTGGTAAAAGGCAAGCGTCTTACATCATCAATGGTCTTGATAGTATCTGATGTAATACCTCGTTCGCCCAACACCCGTTTGTAAAAGGGGGATTGAAGGCATATATCAATAGTTCGACGGAGTTTTTCTACCTGAAGTGCCTCTAATTGCTGACGGGGCATGGTCTCAAGCTCCGGTTGCCAGTATTCTACGTTTTTCATTTTTGCTCTGTATTTATGTTTTATAGTTTTAATGTTTTATCATAATCAAATGGAAGATCGCGACCTATACTTGTTACTATAAGACCAGCTCCATTTTTATCTATTATTTCTCTGATGATATGAGCCATTTCATAGGAATTCGTGTCATCAAGGTGAGAAATGGGTTCGTCAGCTACGAGAAAATCAAAAGGCTGTACAAGAGAGCGCAGCAAGGCTACCCTTTGCTGTTGACCTTGTGAAAGTTGACCTGCCTTCACATCAAGTTTGTCAGAAAGTCCAAGCCGCGAAAACCAGTCTTTGACTTCAACCGCCGACGCTGAAGAAGTCAGGCGATTCTTTATCATTACGTTTTCATACGCAGTAAGTTCCGCGAAAAGGCGCATTTCCTGAAAGAGCATAGCGATATGACGTTGGCGAACTTCTACCCATTGCCTAATAGCATAAGATTTAATATCCGTCTTGTCGAAAAGAATCTGTCCTGTATAATCATTTCTATAACCCTGAAGATAACTACAGAACGTACTTTTACCACAGCCACTATCTGCTGCGACAAGGTATTTCTTGCCACGTTCAAAGGTTACCTGTGACTTCCACACTTCTGAATGCAAATCTGTAACCTCTGCAAACACCTGTGGAGTCACTTGATTAAAAGAAATGCTATGCATGTCTAATCTGTTTTATAAGGTTTGCACAACTGAGCCATCATTACAGCAGACAATCCTGCTGTTTCCGTACGCAGACGACTCTTTCCCAAATGTACGGATTTGTACCCCTGACTGATAGCCTGTCGCACCTCTTCTATAGAGAAATCACCTTCAGGACCAACAAGTATGGTAACAGGTGTGTCTGCAGGCAGATGATTCAATTCGTCAAAAAGATAAGTGCGTTCGACTTCTTCATAGCAATGGGCAATAAACTTGTCACCAGGTCGTTCTGCAGCGACAAACTGGCTGAAAGATTGCATTTCATCAAGATTCGTTTTCCATGCCTTTCGGCTCTGTTTCATGGCCGAAATCACGATTTTTTCCATTCGTGGAAGTTTGATTTGCCGACGTTCCGAAAAGCGACAATCCAAAAATGAAATATCATCGACTCCCACTTCCACAGCTTTTTCCAACAACCATTCCATACGGTCAAGCATCTTTGTCGGTGCAATAGCCAAATGAATACGTCCACTCCAAGGACGCTGTTGTGGTAATGTCTCAAGGATGCGGTATAAGCAATGATGATTGGACGCAACAGAGACCTCCGCCTTATAGAAAGTTCCCTCTCCATCCATTAACATCATCTCATCGCCTGGTTGCAAACGCAACACCCGAACAGCATGTTGTGCTTCTTCGGATGGTAAGGCGTCGCACTCACCAGCCTTTGGAACATAGAAATACCGAACTTCTTTCATTCTTTTACATTTCGAATTTACAGATTCTTAGGTTTGAACAGAATGGCGAAAAGGATTCCCACCACAAGTGCATAACCCGCAAATATCAACCAACAAATGCGCCAATCACCCATCAGATAACCATCTGGAGTGAACGCACAATAATGATTGATGATCTTACCTGCCAATAACGTACCAATGGTGGCACCAAGGCCATTCGTCATCAGCATAAACAGTCCTTGTGCAGAGGCGCGCACCTTGATGTCGCATTTCTGATCGACAAAAAGTCCGCCAGACACATTGAAGAAATCGAAAGCCACACCATATACAATACACGACAACACAAACAGGATAACTCCAGGGAAAGCAGGATTTCCCAATCCAAAGAATCCAAAGCGTAAAACCCATGCAAACATGGCAATGAGCATGACAATCTTGATACCATAACGTTTAAGGACAAACGGTATCAACAGGATGCAAAGTGCTTCGGCCACCTGGGATATTGACACCAACAGCGTTGCGTTGTTGGCAGCAAACGTATTTATCAAGGCAGGATCACCTTTGAATGATGTGATAAATGGAGTTGCATAACCATTGGTAACCTGCAAAGACATGCCCAACATGGCGGAGAAAATAAAGAAAAGGGCCATCTGCTTGCTCTTGAATAACCGGAAAGCGTCAAGTCCCCATGCTTCTGAAAGCGATTGTTTTTCCTTCTTCACTAATTTGCACTCTGGGAATGTGAAACAATACAAGAAAAGTACCAAACTCATCAGGCCAGAAACCAAGAACTGGAAATGAGTATATTGGAACTTATTGTTGTTGTCACCCAAGACAAAGAGCAAGGATCCATTATCCCATGCAGCACAGTTCACAAGCCACATCATGACAATGAAACCAACTGTTCCAAACACGCGAATGGGTGGGAAATCTTTTACCGTATCAAGGCCATTGTTCTTCAATATTGTAAATGCCACCGTATTGGACAATGCCAAGGTAGGCATATAGAAAGCAACACTAAAGGTATAAACAGCCATAAACAGGGATTCATCTGGCTGACCAGCGGTCTGTCCCATCCAGAACAAACCACACATCGAAACTCCTGCAAGAAGATGACACAAACCCAACAGACGTTGAGGCTGGATATATTTGTCAGCCACAATACCTATAAGTGTAGGCATAAAGATTGAGACAACACCTTGAATGGCATAGAACCATGAGATTTCTGCTCCCATACCCGCTTTACCAAGATAATTGCCCATAGATGTGAGGTATGCTCCCCAAACGGCAAACTCGATAAAGTTCATCAGTGCCAAACGTACTTTGATGTTCATATTGTTCTGTTTTATTTTATGTTATTGGTTTGTTATCATCCCAAAGGGTTGGTCTGCCCTGTGCGTCATTTCTTACTTCCAGACGTTTGGGCACCCATTCCGTGTATGGGTATTCTTTGTTTAACGGGAATACTTCGCGTATGATTCCGTTTTGTATCATTACGACCTGCCGTGTCAGCAGACAATGGTCTGGCATCTTTAATTCTAAGCATGCTATCCTTCTTGGTTTCATCTTTAATAGGTTCTACAGATAATGGTTTGTCGTTTTGTTCTTCTTTTCTCTGATGGAATCGAATCAGTTGCAAGTCGTTAATAAACATCATACGACGTACATTGCGATCTTGATGGTCTGAAGCAAGATAAACAAAGCCTGTCATTTCCTTCAATCGATAGTCACGATTGACAGGAACACGAATTTGTGAAAGTCCAGACATCGTGATATGATAAACGGTCTGTACGATACTGTCGCCTTCATATGTAGATAAGAGGCACACTACAGCATCACGAGAGCCCGCCTCGTAGATGTAATCGGAGTTAAACTGGAACATGAAACTGTCACCTTTATGATAACTGGAATCTGCTTTCAGGGAGAAGTCAAAACGATTGGCTGTGGGCAATGGCATTAACATCACTTCCGAAGGACCGCGCCAAACATTGGCAGTATCACCTGTTGTACCATAAGTAGAAAGTCCGAAAGAGCCACTTGTCACACCAAGGGCAGAAGCTTCGTTATTGAGACGTTCACTAACATTCTGGTATATTTTCTTCAGTCTCTCAGCATGAGAGTAATAGTACACCAATGAAGAGTCAAATTCAGCTTCGGTAACCTGATATTTACGTAAAACAGCTTGAAAATAGCCATTCTCATCATACGGTAGGCTGTTCTTTTGTCCTTCACGCCCCATAGCTTGAGCAACATGGTAATCATAAAGGATGTCTTCCATGTCGCTGGGTTGAATATAGTCAGCCGGTACTGTGGGTTTGCAGGAGAACGTAACTGACAGAAGCAGAATTATGACTATTATATGTTTCATATTCACGTTTTTTAGAGCGCATACCTCGTTGCGCCAATTTTCATTTGCTTCTTCTAAATTCAATCTCACCAATTTCTTTCCTATAGAAAAGCAACAACAGAACAGCACCTACTGAAATAGCCGCATCCGCAAAGTTAAAGACAGGGCTGAAGAAAACAAATGGATTTCCACCTACTCTTGGTATCCACTCAGGCCAGGTAGTAACGATAAGTGGGAAATAGAACATGTCAACCACCTTACCCATCAGAAACGGAGCATAGCCTGTTCCAAAGGGCACGAAGTATGAGACATAATAATTGGACGATGCGTTGAATATCAGACCATAGAACATCGAATCAAAAATATTTCCTGCCGCACCTGCCATTACCATGGACAAACAGGCAATATATCCCCAACGTGCATTCTTCTTGACCTGTCGAACAATATACCAGCCGAGTATGGCAACGGCAATGATACGAAAGATTGAAAGTATCAGTTTACTGCCAATCTCCATTCCATAAGCCATACCATTGTTTTCAATGAACACGATTTTAAACCACGAGAAGATTTCTATCTGCTCGTGGAGTGCCATATTCGTTTTGACCAATATCTTGATAATTTGGTCAATCAAGAGGATGGCGGTCACTATAAGTGCTGCCATCCATCCGCGTTTCATCTTAAGATTCAGTGCCATTTACCTATTTTTTGCCAGCCATTTTCGACTCCACACTTAAGGTGGCATGAGGAACGGCACGCAGGCGTTCTTTTGGTATGAGTTTCCCGGTAATCCGGTCTATACCATAAGTTTTGTTCTCAATACGAACCAATGCTGCCTTCAGTCCTTGAATGAACTTCTGCTGACGAGCTGCAAGCGAGATAATTTCTTCTTTCGACTGGGCAGCACTTCCTTCTTCAAGAGCCTTATATGTTGGTGATGTATCATCAACATCATTAGAGTCTTGATTCATCAGAACTCGCATCATCTGATCGTAATCACGTTTGGCCAATGCCAACTTTTCGTTGATAATCTGACGGAACTCTTCCAGTTCTTCATCTGTGTATCTGGTCTTTTCTGTTGCCATAATACTTAAATTTAGGATTTGTTATAATCAGGATTTTGTTACTTGTATATTCAGTTTGAAATCATCAAATTCCACTTCTATGCCATCATTGGGGCTGATAGTAATATCATCGGCGAGAACCTGTGTCTTGATATAATCACCAAATCCCTTAACAGCCTGCTCAATTTCTGCATTTGGTGCAAGAACGATGTGAATACGGTCTGTGATTTCCAAACCGCTATCCTTACGGATATTCTGCACACGGTTGATAATTTCACGAGCCATACCCTCTTGCTTGAGCTCATCGGTAAGTTCGACCTCAAGGGCAACGGTCAATGAACCCTCGTTAGCAACAAGCCATCCGGGAATATCTTCACTAATGATTTCTACGTCTGCCAGTTCGACATCAAGATTCTGTCCGTCAACCTGTATGGCAATAGTACCTTTATTCTCCAAATCAGCAATCTGCTCCTGAGAGAGTCCACTCATCTGTGCTGCAACACCTTTCATGAGTTTACCATACTTCTTACCCATTGTACGGAAATTGCATTTCACTTTCTTGACAAGGATACCTGCACCTTCAACAAAGTTAAGCTCCTTGACATTAACTTCATTAAGTATAAGATCTTTGACAGCCTCTATGTGACGCTTTTGTTCTGCAGTGGCAGGAATCATGATGCTCTGTAGCGGTTGACGCACCTTGATATTGACCTTACGACGCAAGGCAAGAACCATAGACGTAATCTGTTGTGCCATTTCCATTCTTGCTTCAAGGTCAGCGTCTATCAATGCTTCATCTGCAGTAGGATAAGCATCAAGGTGTACGCTGTCTTTCTCTCCACCAAGGTCACGATACAACTGATCAGAATAGAACGGTGCAAATGGAGCCAACAAGCGGCTTACATTCATCAGACAGGTATAAAGAGTCTCGTAGGCTGAACGTTTGTCGTCACTCATTTCCTTACCCCAGAAACGTTTACGATTAAGACGTACGTACCAGTTGGAAAGGTCGTTGTTTACAAATGCATCTATTAGACGACCTGCACGTGTTGGATCATAGTTTTCGAGTTCTGCAGTTACTTTCTTAATCAATGTATTCAAGCAAGACAGAATCCAACGGTCAATTTCTGGACGTTTTGCAAAGTCTATCTGCTGCTGGCCTGGTTCAAAACCATCTACGTTTGCATACAAAGCAAAGAAGCTGTATGTATTGTAAAGTGTTCCAAAGAACTTGCGACGCACTTCATCCACTCCCTCTGGGTCAAACTTCAAGTTGTCCCAAGGTTCTGAATTGGTCATCATGTAAAGACGTACGGCATCTGTACCATATTTCTCTATCATATCGAAAGGATTCACCACATTGCCGACGTGTTTCGACATTTTGTTTCCTTTTGCGTCCAACACAAGACCTGATGATATTACATTCTTGAAAGCTACCGAATCGAAAATCATCGTAGCGATTGCATGCAGTGTGAAGAACCAACCACGTGTCTGATCGACTCCCTCGTTGATAAAGTCAGCGGGGAAAGCTTTCTTCTTATCAATAGCATCTTGATTTTCAAATGGATAGTGAATCTGTGCATAAGGCATAGAACCAGAATCGAACCAAACGTCGATCAAGTCTGCTTCACGCTTCATTGGCTTACCAGATTGGCTAACCAGAATAATATAATCAACGTAAGGACGGTGCAAGTCTATTTTGTCGTAGTTTTCCTGCGACATATTTCCTGGCACAAAGCCTTGGTCTTTCAATGGATTTGACTTCATGAAGCCTGCAGCCACTGATTTTTCTATTTCATTGTAGAGTTCTTCTACACTTCCGATACAGATTTCTTCTCCTTCTTCTGAACGCCAAATAGGCAAAGGAGTACCCCAGAAGCGTGAACGTGACAGGTTCCAGTCATTGAGGTTGTCAAGCCAGTTGCCAAAACGTCCACTTCCTGTTGATTCTGGTTGCCAGTTGATGGTTTTGTTAAGTTCGCTCATTCTCTCCTTGCAAGCCGAGCTACGGATAAACCAAGAATCGAGTGGATAATAAAGTACTGGTTTGTCGGTACGCCAACAATGTGGATAGCTATGGACATGTTTCTCAATTCTGAAAACCTTGCCAGCAGCTTTTAGGTCCATACAAATACTGATGTCGAGCGTTTCGTCTTTATCGGTAAGTGTGTCATCGTAGGCATTTTTGACATAACGACCACTATATTTACCCCACTCTTCCAGATTAACATACTTGCTAACAAAATCAGCATCGAGATCTTCAACCAAATAGTATTTACCTTCGAGATCGACTACAGGACGCTCTGCGCCTTTCTTATCGATCAAGACAATGGCAGGAACACCAGCTTTTTTGGCAACAAAAGCATCATCAGCACCAAAGTTTGGTGCAATATGTACGATACCTGTACCATCCTCAGTGGTCACATAATCACCAAGGATAACACGGAATGCGCCTTCACCGATTGGCGAAATCATGGGCAGCAACTGCTCATAATGAATATTCTCGAGATCGGTTCCTTTATAATGTTCTACAACACGCCAAGGAATAATTTTGTCACCAGCCTTATACGCTTCAAAATCAGCATTTTTACCTTCTTGCTTAAAGTATGCGTTCAAGCGTGCTTCTGCCATTACGACAGTAACGGGAGCTGCTGTATAGGGATTAAAGGTTTCAACAGCCACATAATCTATTTTAGGACCTACGCAGAGTGCTGAGTTAGCCGCAAGAGTCCAAGGCGTAGTTGTCCAAGCAAGGAAATAAAGCTCGCCCCATCCTTTTTGTTTGAGTGCATCAACGACAGCATTTCCTTCTGCCTCTTTGATTTTGAACATTCCTGTACAAGTAGTATCCTTTACATCACGATAGCAACCAGGTTGGTTCAACTCATGTGACGAGAGTCCCGTTCCTGCTGCTGGCGAATAAGGCTGTATAGTGTATCCCTTATAGAGAAGGTTCTTCTGGTAGAATTGCTTAAGAAGCCACCACAGGGTTTCAATATACTTATTGTCGTAAGTGATATAGGGATGGTCAAGATCCACAAAGTAACCCATACGTTCAGTAAGATCACGCCATTCTGCGGTGTACATCATCACATTTTCACGGCATTTACGGTTGTAATCTTCTGTAGAAATATAGCGTTCGCTCTCTTTATTATCAATATCTGCCTTAGTAATTCCGAGTTCTTTCTCCACTCCAAGCTCCACAGGCAGTCCATGAGTATCCCACCCTGCTTTACGATGTACTTGATAGCCCTGCATGGTCTTGTATCTATTGAAAGTATCTTTTATAGAACGGGCAAGTACATGATGGATTCCAGGATGTCCGTTTGCTGAGGGAGGTCCCTCAAAGAATACGAATTGTGGGCATCCCTCTCGTTCGTCAATAGAGCGTAAGAAAACGTTCTTATCTTTCCACATCTGCAGGATATCATTGTTAACCTGCGTCAAGTTCAAACCGCCGTGTTCGGCGAATCTCTTTGCCATAGTTTTATTTTGTTTTTTTTGTTTCCTTTATTAAATAATGTGCAAAGGTAACTTTTTTTTCTGAAATATCCAAAATTATACGCTGTATTACAACAATTTCGCCAATCTGTCACGTAATTGTTGCGCCTCACTTTTACGGATAGCCATACGGATGACACAGGTATTATCATATGTTTGTGAAATAATACGTGGATTCATATCTTTGACTATACGCATTACATCGTTCATTTGTGGATAGGTAAAGGTATAGCTGACTTCTTCTTCCACCTGTCGCAACTCCATCTTCGCATGCGCCAAAGCATCTGCTGCTGCTTCACGGTAAGCCACAATAAGTCCTGAAGTTCCGAGATTGACACCGCCATAATATCTAACGACAACAATAAGGATATCTGTCAGTTCGTTTGAATTGATTTGTCCCAAGATAGGTTTTCCTGCTGTACTACTTGGTTCGCCATCATCATTTGCACGAAAATCAGCACGTTCGGCACCAAGCATATACGCATAACAAACATGGCGAGCATCGTAGTACTTTTTTCGATACCCTGCCAAGATAAGTTTTATTTCATCATGATTTTCCACATGATGAGCGAAAGCGAGGAACTTGCTCCGTTTTTCGGTGTAGTATCCCTCGCTTGTCGCTGATATTGTTTTAAATTCGTCTGTCATCTAACGTTTTTCAAGGACGTCCCAAAAGACGCCATTATTAACCGTATGTTTATGACAGTTTATGGATTACAAGTCCTGAGCGCAATTTTGGTTCAAACCAAGTTGCCTTTGGCGGCATAATTTTTCCACTATCGGCAATATCCATGATTTGCTGCATTGTTACAGGATAAAGTGCTAAAGCTGCACGCATTTCTCCACTGTCAACACGGCGTTTGAGCTCACCAAGTCCACGAAGGCCCCCCACAAAGTCAATACGCTTAGAAGAACGGAGGTCACCAATGTTGAGAATCTCGTCGAGAATCAAACGACTGGAGATATCCACATCAAGCACCCCGATTGGGTCAGTATTGTCGTAAGTACCCTCTTTTGCTGTCAAAGCAAACCAGTGTCCGTCAAGATAGAGTGAGAATTCATGCAAACGTTGCGGTTTGTAGATTTCTTCTCCTTTGTCTTCAACGATGAAATTAACCTGTAAGGCAGCAAGAAACTCTTCCGAAGTCAATCCATTGAGATCTTTAACAACTCGGTTGTAATCAAGGATGGTGAGTTGGCTGGCTTGGAAACAAACAGCCATAAAATAATTATACTCTTCAGTTCCTTTGTGGTTAGGATTCTGCTTTTGCTTCTCAGCTCCCACAAGTGCAGCAGCCGCAGAGCGGTGGTGACCGTCAGCAATATAAAGGCTGGGCATCTTGGCAAATTCCTCGGTGATGGTCTGAATATCAGCCTCATCAGCAATTACCCAGAACTGATGTCGGAATCCGTCTATCGGAGCTATGAAATCATATTCAGGCTCTGTTGCTGCGTAGCGTGCAATAAGTTTATCGAGCACATCATTGTCTGGATATGCAAAGAACACCGGTTCAATATTAGCATCGTTGACACGTACATGCTTCATACGATCCTCTTCCTTATCTCGACGGGTCAGTTCATGTTTCTTGATATTGCCATTTATGTAGTCATCTACATAAGCACCAACGACAAGACCATATTGAGTTTTGCCGTTCATAGTCTGAGCATAGATATAATAGTGTTCATCGGCATCTTGCACAAGCCATCCCTTATCTTGGAACTTCTTGAAGTTTTCTGCAGCCTTTTCATAAACACGCGGATCATACTCTGAAGTACCTACAGGAAAATCAATTTCCGGTTTGATAATATGGTAAAGACTCTTCTCATTGTCTCCTGCTTCAGCACGTGCTTCTTCAGAATCGAGAACATCGTACGGACGACTCTCCACTTGTTCTACAAGTTCTTTGGGAGGGCGTACACCCTTGAACGGTTTGATTGTTGCCATAGTTGTTTTTGTTTTTGAGTAATACTTGATGCAAAAGTACACAAAAGATACGAGAATGCAAAATGTTTCGCATCATTTCTCTTGTTTATCCGAGCTTTATATCAGGAGTTTCTATTTTGTTGCTATTTTTTCGTATTGCATACTGTACACCAAACATTATTTACCAGTTTACAAAAAAAGAAAAAGAAATAACCTAAAACAAAAAAAAAGAGCCGCCAGAAGCCTCAAAAGCCTCACGCCAGATTGCCCTTATTCTTGAGTTAGCTATGTCCGATAAAAGACAAAAAAGAACCATCGTGACATACGGCTGAAACCACATATCACGATGGTAATATCAGTTTAGAAAAATTATTTGTTTACCTGGAATTTTGTGCAACCATCCTTAAAGAATGCATTGATTTGCTTTGCAGCAGCAATACCAGCATTGATATTAGCCTCAGCAGTCTGTGCACCCATTTTTTTCGGAGTAGAGAAGTAACGACCTTCAAATTTACGGAATTCCGCATCAGCTTCAGGCATAATGTCTGTTACATATTTCAGGTCTTCTCTTTCTGCCATGAGTTTCAAGAGTTCGGGTTCGTTGATAACTTCCTTACGAGCTGTATTTACGAGCACGCCACCCTTCTTCAGTTTGTTTACCAATGCATATTTAATGCTCTGCTTGGTTTCCGGAGTAGCAGGAATGTGCAACGAAACAACATCGCAAGTTTCAAAGAGAGCATCCTGATTGGCTACTGCATGCACGCCAGCCTGTTCAATGACTTCTGCTGGGCAGAAAGCATCATAGGCATAAACATCCATTCCAAATCCTTTGGCGATACGGGCTACGTTACGACCAACGTTACCAAAAGCCAGTATACCGAGTTTCTTACCAAACAGTTCCGAACCGCTCTTACCGTTGTAGAAACCACGAACAGCCATTACCAACATGCCAAATACAAGTTCAGCAACTGCATTTGAGTTTTGGCCTGGTGTATTCTCAGCCACTACCTGATGAGCTGTGGCAGCTGCAAGGTCAATATTATCATAACCAGCTCCTGCACGAACCACAATTTTCAATTGTTTTGCCGCATCAAGCACCTCTGCATCAACCTTATCAGAACGGATAATCATTGCATCGGCATCTTTCACTGCATCAAGCAATTGCGCTTTTTCTGTATATTTCTCCAGCAACACGAGTTCGTTGCCGGCAGCCTCTACTTCGGCCTTGATACCATTGACAGCAGCTGCTGCAAATGGTTTTTCTGTTGCTACTAATACTTTCATTGTTGTCAGAATTAATGTTTAGCTTCAAATTCTTTCATACAAGCTACAAGAGCCTCGCAACCTTCAATGGTCTGAGCATTGTAGCATGATGCACGGAAACCTCCTACAGAACGGTGTCCCTTCACACCTACCATACCCTTAGATACAGCGAAGTCAAGGAATTCTTTCTCCAGTTCTTTGTACTCGTCGTTCATTACGAAACAGATATTCATCAGCGAGCGATCCTCTGTTGCTGCAGTTCCACGGAACAACTTGTTGCGGTCGATTTCTCCGTAAACGATTTCTGCGCGCTTCTGAGCCAGCTTATCCATTACCTCTACGCCGCCGTTTTTCTTAATCCAACGGAGAGTTTCAAGAGCAGAATAGATGGGGACCACAGGAGGAGTGTTAAACATAGACCCCTTTTCTACGTGTGTACGATAGTCAAGCATGGTAGGAATCTCACGAGGAGCTTTACCCAATTTCTCGTCTTTCACGATTACAATTGTTACACCAGCCATAGCCAGATTTTTCTGTGCTCCAGCGTAGATTGCATCATACTTCTTAACGTCAATAGGACGGCTGAAAATATCAGAAGACATGTCTGCAATTAAAGGTACATTTACATCCAGATCCTTACGCATCTCAGTACCATAGATGGTATTGTTGGTTGTAATATGGAGATAATCAACATCAGCGGGCACAGTCCAATCCTTTGGAATGAAAGTATAGTTGGCATCTGCTGAAGAAGCCACCTCTACTACTTCGCCAAACAATTTTGCTTCCTTCATGGCTTTCTTTGCCCAAACACCTGTGTTCAAATAAGCAGCCTTCTTAATAAGGAAGTTGTATGGAATCATACAAAACTCCAGCGAAGCACCACCGCCGAGGAAAATCACAGAATAGCCCTCTGGAACTTGCAGCAGCTCCTTGACAAGAGCCACAGCTTCATCCACTACAGGCTGGAAATCTTTGGCACGATGGCTGATCTCCATCAGAGAGAGACCTGAACCATTGAAGTCTAAACACTGTTGAGCGGTCTTTTCAATCACCTCACGTGGGAGCATTGAGGGACCGGCGTTAAAGTTGTACTTCTTCATTTTGATTGTGAATTTGAGTTAGTATTTATTTTATTATTCTGTCACTGTTTTGTTAGACAGCGCGAAGTTACACTTTTAATTTGAATTGGACAAATTTTTGCACAAAAATCAAGCATTTTTAGTTATTTTCTTACATTTTGCCACTCAGAAGTAGCAAATTTCTATCTTACAGGCTCTATTACCGTCTTAATTCCTTTAATTTTTTCGCCTTGGGTCTGACGCAGAACCTGATTCATTTTTGCCCGACTAACCGCCACATATGTATAACGGTCATTCACATCGATCTTGCCGATTTCAGCAGCTTCAAGTCCTCCCTTCTTGCAGAGGAATCCGACAATATCCCCACGGCTCACCTTATCTTTTTTTCCTTTACCTATATATATAGTAGCCATCCGAGGCACAGGCACGTTTTTTTTCTCGTTGCTCGGGACATACGACTCTACGTTTCCTTTCACATAGTCTGGAATATGTTCTTCAGGTCCAGTAATAAAGAATGCTTTGCCTTTCGCATCCCAACGGGCAGTACGCCCCACCCGATGAACATAACCTTCTTCGCTCTCTGGCATGTGATAATGAACGATATTGGCAATATCAGGAATATCAAGTCCACGCGAGGCAAGATCCGTACTTACCAACACATTAGCCGAACCGTTAGAGAATCGGTAGAGTGCAGCCTCACGCTCCTTTTGTTCCAACCCGCCATGGAAACAACTTGTAACAAATCCGTTGTTTTTCAAGAATCCATCCACACGTTCTACACTATCACGGTAATTAAGGAATACGATGGTACTACTATCTCCAAATCCCAGCAACAATTGCCGCAACGTTTCCAACTTATCTTTGACAGGACTCTTGACTTCGTAAAGTGTTACACGGTCCGAGGTTTGTTCCTGATTATCGAGGAAAGAGAGTGTATGGGCTTTCGCCAATGAAACAAAAGCAGGGATTTCTTCGGCATCTGTTGCAGACAATAAAATGCGGCGACGCAAACCTGGTAAAGATTGAATAAGCCGTTGCATTTCATCCTGAAATCCCATCTGCAAGCATTTGTCAAACTCATCTATAATGAGCCAACGCACACCATAGCGAGAGATATTTTCCTTACCAAGATGATCGTTCAGGCGTCCAGGTGTTCCAAATACCACTTGTGGCTTAACATCCTTCAGCATCCGGTGTTCTTCCATGGCAGTACGTCCCCCATAACAACTGGCAGAACGGATTCCACATCTCATACTTCGAAGCACCTGGTCAGACTGCAGGGCCAATTCTCGGCCAGGCACCACGACCAAGGCCTGCACGTCTTCCGATGAGCTATCGATCATCTGAACCAAAGGCAGAAGATATGCTAATGTCTTACCCGAACCTGTGGGCGAGAGCACTACCACATCATTTTTCTCGTGAAGGATAACTTCCCCCACCTGCTTTTGCATTTCGTTAGCCTCTTCGATATGCAATTCCCGGAATATCTTCTGAATGTCCATCTTGAGCATAAATCAAAACAGGCGTGCCACAACAAGACACGCCCATTTTAATCAGTTTATTATTTCTTATCTTCTTTCTTGTCAGCCTTTTTAAACGTTGACTTATAATGCTTATTCAAACCGTTTATCACGTCTTGCGTAATATCATAACGTTTTGCTGCGTACAGGATATTGTCACCCTGCTTGGTCAGAATAATATCGTATTTCTTATCCTTGTTGTAAGCGGCAAGGAAATGCTGCAAACTGTCACGAAGACCGTCATTATAGGTTTGGGTCTCGTTGGCCAGTTCGTTTTCCAGGCGAGCCTGCAACTGTTGCAAGTCATTCTGTTGACGCTGAATGGCCAACTGCTGGCTTTCTGCCTGTTCTCGGCTTGCAAATCCATTATTGTTAAGTTTCTGCTGGAAATTGTTCATTGCATTCTGCAACTGCTGTCCCTTTTGATTAAGGGTATTGCGTGCGTTATTGCTTTTTTTCTGAAGCACAAGAGTGAAATCCTTGCAGAAATCATACTGTGTCATCAGAGAATCAACCTCAACGTAGGCGATTTTAATTCCTGACTCACTACCATTAGCTTCATTTGCAGGCTGCTCATCCATCTTTGGTGCAGCGTTATTACAAGAAGCGAGTGCAACAATGGCAGCAAAGGCCATTGTGCTGAAAACGTACTTTTTCATTGTTTTTTTCTATTTTTATTTTATTATTTTTCTATTCGCTCAGAAACTGCAAACCGACTTTTCCGACGCATTTCGCGATCTTGATCCATGACACAATGGATTCCCCGATCTTTCATGGCCTTACTGTCGTGAATATGTTGCGACTCAAAGCGGCCATTTTTCCGAAATATCAACTTCACACATAAAAAAGTGACGCTGATAGCAATTATTAACGCTGTCGATAGCAATATTTCAATCATTTTTCTTACTTTTGTCGCTGCAAAGTTAAACAAATAATTCTGAAATCCACAATAATAAACATTAATAATGAATAAAAGTGAGTTAAAACCTGCTGTTGTCTTCGAACAATTCGCGAAGATCAACGAAATTCCACGTCCATCAAAACGTGAAGAGAAAATGATTGAGTACTTGACTAACTGGGGTAAAAGCCATAGTCTGGACACTCATGTCGATGAAGTCGGCAACGTCATTATCCGCAAGGGAGCCACTCCTGGCTATGAAAACCGCAAGACGGTCGTACTGCAAAGCCACATGGACATGGTTTGCGATAAACTTGTCGATGTAGAGTTTGATTTCGACAAAGACCCCATCAAGACCTATATTGATGGCGAATGGCTTACTGCTGAGGGCACCACTCTTGGTGCCGACGACGGTATTGGTTGCGCCATTGAACTCGCCATTTTGGAGAGCAATGATATTGAGCATGGTCCAGTGGAGTGTGTCTTTACCCGTGATGAAGAGACTGGTCTGAGCGGCGCTGTGGGTATGAAGTCCGGATTCATGACAGGCGATTATCTCATCAATCTTGACTCAGAAGATGAGGGCGAGATTTTTGTATCATGCGCAGGTGGTCGCAACACCACAGTAAAATTCACCTTCAAGCGTGAAGCAGCTCCTGAGGGCAGCTTTTTCCTCCGCGCCCAAGTCAAGGGTTTGGTAGGCGGTCACTCTGGCGACGACATCAACAAGAAGCGTGCAAACGCTATTAAACTGTTGGGACGTTTTCTCTTTGCCGAGATGATGAAATACGAAGGCATCCGTTTGGCCCAGTTCAACTCCGGCAAACTTCACAATGCCATTCCCCGCGACGGTTCTTTTGTCATTGCCGTCCCCAATGCTTTGAAGGAGAACATCCGCGCAGACTGGAATATTTTTGCCAGCGATGTAGAAGACGAATTCCACGTGACCGACCCATCTATGGAATGGTTCATGGAATCTGCCGATGCCGAGCCTGTTATTGAGGAGCAGGTTGCTCGCAATTTCATCTATGCCGTACAAGCCGTTGACAATGGTATTTTAGCCATCTGTCAAGACGAGGCTTTGGGCGGTATGGTTGAAACCTCCAGCAACTTTGCCAGCGTTGCAACATCTGAAAACGAAATCAACATCGTCACCTCTCAACGTTCAAATGTAATGTCCAATCTCGACAACATGTGCAACACCGTAAGTGCAGCCTTCATGCTGGCAGGAGCCGAAGTACATACCGGTGACGGTTATCCTGCTTGGAAGATGCGTTCAGACAGCGACCTTCAGAAAATCGTCGTTGCATCGTATGAGAAGCTCTTCGGCAAGACACCTGTTGTACGCGGCATTCATGCAGGTTTGGAGTGTGGTCTTTTCTCTGAGCGTTATCCCAACCTCGACATGGTGAGCTTCGGTCCCACCCTGCGTTTTGTCCACACCCCCGACGAGCGTCTGTACATTCCTACCGTACAGATGGTATGGGATCATCTGCTTGATATACTGAAAAACATTCCTGCCAAATGATCAAGTCATTATCCATTACAATAGTCTCACTCGTGCTGTTACTCACATCTTGTGGGCAACAGCACGAGGCTGAGGCCTTGGTGGAGGACTTCATGGATAAGAACATGAAAGATGAGGTCAGCATCAATGCCCGTCGCTTCACAGACATTGACTCTACATTTCTACTTACCAACGACGTCATCCAGAAGATGCGCAACAAGGCGGCAGATGGAGGTCAACGCTACAAGAAGGGCATAAAATATGCGGATGGCAATCCCACCCGCAAATTATTCATCACCCGTGTGAAATATTATGTTGACACATTGGAATGTTCCGACACTTATTATCTCAACGCCGACCTGACACACATTGTGGCATTCAAAGAAAACTGAACCTTGTTTTCCAGGATGCTGTTTCGGTCAAATGCGTTCCACTTGCTTCACACCTTTCACGGTGCGAAGCTTTTTTATTAGTGTTTCCAACCGTGTCGTGTCGTCCAGCATGACCACCAGACTTCCACTAAAGAGACCATCGTGTGAGTCGATATTGATACCTCTCAACACCAGTTTCTCGTCACGCGAGATGATGTTGGTGAGATTGTTCACAATACCAATATCATCGTTTCCTATCACCCGAAGTGTAATGGTGTACTGCGAGGCCCCCTTTCCGCTCCATTTAGCTTTCACGATACGATATCCGAAACGTTTGCGCATCTCTGGTGCATTGGGGCAATCCTCCCTGTGAATCTTGATACCTCCTGTGACGGTTACAAAACCAAACACCTTGTCTCCATAAATCGGTTGACAACAGCGTGCAAGCTGATAATCCACTCCTTTGAGATTTCGGTCGATAACAAGCACGTCACTTTGTATGGCATCTTGATGCAGATGAGTATTGTCCAACACGAAGTCGGCAGCAGTCTGTGCCACATTATTTCCTGTGACAGGCTGTTCTCCCTGCTGGATTTCCACATATTTATCTATGACGGAGTTGACATCAAGCAACCCATCAGCAATCTGCTTGTAAAAATCGCTAACCTCTTTGAATCCCAGTTTTTTGATGAGGTGCTGCATGGTAGAGTCTTCCAACTCCAGTTTTCTGTTTTTAAACTTTCTTTCCAGCATCTCCTTGGCAAAGAGTCCCTCTTTCACCTGGGTTTCTTTCAGCGCCAGTCTGATTTTCGATTTGGCCCTTGATGTTTTTACAATATTGAGCCACTCCTGTCTTGGTTTCTGATTCGTCGATGTGATGATTTCCACCTGGTCTCCGCTTCTCAGCTGCTGACGTATGGTCACCACCCTATTATTGATGCGTGCTCCAGTACATGCGTTTCCTATCTTAGAGTGTATGTGATAGGCGAAATCAAGAACTGTTGCCCCTTTCGGGAATTTATAGAGATCACCTTTCGGTGTAAAGACAAAGACTTCATCTTCGTAGAGATCCATTTTAAACTGGTCCATGGCCTCTACTCCGTCACTTGTCTCAAGCATCTTTCTGACATTCGTCAGCCATTCGTCGAGTCCGCTTTCCCCTTTTATTCCTTTGTATCTCCAGTGTGCCGCCACACCACGTTCCGCCACTTCATCCATGCGTTCGGTTCGAATCTGCACCTCCACCCATTTCTTTTCCGGTCCGAGCACGGTGATATGCAGACTTTCGTATCCGTTTGACTTCGGCACGCTCAGCCAGTCACGCAGTCTTTTGGGGTTTGGCTGATACATATCCGTCACTATCGAATAGACCTGCCAACAAAGCATTTTCTCCTTTTCGAGTGGTGAGTCAAGGATGACGCGTATGGCAAAGAGGTCATAAACACCCTCGAAGTCACACTGCTGTTTCTTCATTTTTTGCCAAATAGAATGTATGGATTTTGTGCGTCCTTTAATATGGAAGCTCATCCCCGCCTCTTTCAGTTTATCGCTGATAGGTTTGATGAAGTCAGCAATATACGCATCTCGTTTTTCTTTCGTTTCGTTGAGTTTTTCTCGAATATAATAATACGCATCGTGCTCAAGATATTTGAGCGACAGGTCTTCGAGTTCACTTTTGAGTTTATAGAGACCGAGTTTATGTGCGAGTGGCGCATAGAGATATATGGCCTCTTCGCTGACTTCTCGTTGCAGTTCTTTATCCTGAGCGTCCCGTATTTGCCTCATGAGGTTCACTCTGTCGGCAATCATAATCAGTATGACGCGCATATCTTCCGCAAAGGACAGTAAGAGGTTTCTGAAGTTTTCTGTTTCTATCACAGGATTCTTCAGATAGAGTTCTTTGATACGTTTCAGTCCTCGTAGAATGCGGAACACGGCAGTCCCAAACTCTTTTTCTGTTTCTTCCGGTGTGATGAGTCCACACTCCACACACGGGTTGAGCAACACAGCGAGTACCGCATCGCGTTTCAGTCCTATTTCCTCTACTATCAGTTTAGCGGTCTGAAAGGCCAGCATTACGGGATTCAATCCAAACACGTCACGTTGCAGTTCCTTCGACTCTATCAGCCATGTGATTTTTTGCCGCATTTTCTCTTCATCACCCTCTTTGAGCGATGTAGCTATTTCTTTGCGCAACAAATTGTAGAGCGTCATTGACGTATCTTTCTCTTGTGTTGTGAAATCGATTTTGTCTCCCATAAGGCTAATCCTTTCTATTTGTTAACGTTATCCTTTTAGGCCTGACAACATTCTATGTTCGTGTTGTGGCCTGTTTTTAATCGTCTCGCTGTTTCTTTTTCTTCAGTTTCAAAGCAGGAATCTTGATGGTCTGCCCCTCTTTGAGTTCAGCACTTGCATTCATTTTGTTGAACACCTCAATATAGCACACCATATCGTCGCTTCCGAGTTCACGCCGTGCTATGCGTTTTAAGTTATCTCCAGCGCGTACCTTGACTTCTCTGTCCAGTCCGGTTATTTTGTATGCTCCTGTACGCACACGGGCGTCCATCTCCGCATATTTGTCGTGCAGATTCTGACTTGTTTTCTCTTGAGGCTGTTGTTCTGAAGCTGCCTTATCTTCGTGCTTTGCCTCGGTCTTAACGGCAACCGAGTCGGCTTTCAGACTATCGTTTACCAATGTGTCTGTCACAACAGGATTAACCTTGACCGCAGAAACTGTATCAGCCATTGCTGTCTGACTTGGAATTTGTCCGACACCATATAAGTAGCCGCCTACTGCCGATGCTGCCATCAGCACCAAGACCAAGAATGCCCAACCAATATTGCGATGCCAATGCGATTCTTCTTCATCTTCTTCGTAGCATGTCTGCACAGCTGATGTATTTTCTTCCGATTCCTCATCGGCAGAAGGTACTGTAGGTTCGGGAACCTCTCGGGTTGGCTCGGGAGCAACTACGGGAGTTGGTTCAGGAGCAACTTCGGCAACTGGCTCGGGAGCAACTACTGGAGCTGGTTCAGGAGTAGGTTCGGCAACTGGCTCGGGAGCAACTACTGGAGCAGGTTCAGGAGCAACTTCGGCAACTGGCTCGGGAGCAACTACTGGAGCAGGTTCGGGAGCAGGTTCAGGCGTTTCCCCTTCACTTACAACATCAACCAAGGATTCCGATTGTTCAGAGTTATTTGTTTCGTCGGTAGTTTCTTCACTCTTCATGTCGGTAAACTCAACATCATCGTTAAGCACAACGGTTTCAAATTGCGAGAAAGGTTTGTTGACCAGTTCCTTCATCACCGCATCGGGTGTGAATGTAATTTTTGCATGACTGTCTATCAACACACGTTCACCGGTTCTGACATTGATACTCTCTCTTGCTTCTACCCGTATCATTTTGAATGTGCCGAGTCCCTTCACCTTGACAATTCCCTCTTCGTTGAGTCTGTCGTGAATCAGATCGAACATAGCCGTAGTAAACATCATGGCCTCTTTAGGTTCCAATCCGTTTTTTTCGACCAACACCTTGGCAATATTGTTGAGTGTGAGTTTATTCATAGTCTGTCTCCTTTCAGTTTTTCTTTCCAGGTTTGTGTAGGCTTGAATGTCAGCACCAGTTTAGGTGGTACAAGCATACGTACTCCCGATGCAGGATTGACCATGATGCGCTCCATTTTCTTTTTCGTTTCAAAGAGTCCGAAATTGGGCACCACCACGCTGTTGTCATCCACGAAGGCGTCGCTCATGGCAGTAACGATATTACTCACGAGTTTCTGGGTGATTCTCTGGTCGTAACCAGTGCGCTGTGACAGCATGCTGATAAATTCCTTATTGTTCATAGTCGTGTTGTTGCATATAAGTCAAATTCCTCTGCGTCGGTAATCCGAACATCATAGAACTCCCCGATTGTCAATTCTGTTTCGCTAACTGGTATCAGGACCTCCGGGTCAACCTCTGGTGAGCAGAATTCGCTTCTTGCAATATACCATTCCCCTTCTGTTCTGTCGATGATGACGCGCATGATTTTACCCACCTTTTCCGCCTCCACCTCTGCGCTAATATTCTGTTGAATGCGCATCAGTCTATCGAGTCGGTTCTGCTTCACGTCGTCTGGCACATCGTCTTTATAGTGTTTAGCCGAGTATGTTCCGTCTTCTTCGGAGTATGCAAAAGCCCCCATTCTTTCGAATCGTGCCCATTTGGTAAACTCGATGAGTTCCTGGAAGTCCTCATCTGTTTCCCCAGGGAATCCCACCATGAGTGTTGTTCTGATGTGTATTCCCGGCACTTCCTCTCTCATTTTTCTGATGAGTTCATAGGTTTGCTCCTTGCTGACGTGTCTATGCATTCTGTCGAGCATATTGTCGCTGATGTGTTGCAAAGCAATATCAAGGTAGTTGCAGACATTCTTTTTCTCTCGCATCACTTTCAGCAGTTTCCACGGGAAGTGTGCTGGATAGGCATAATGCAGTCTGATCCACTCCACGCCTTCTATGTCTGCCATTTTCTCCACGAGTTCGGCAATATGCTGCTTTCCGTCAATATCCACCCCATAGTAGGTCAACTCCTGTGCAATAACCTGAAACTCCTTCACGCCTTGTTTTACGAGATATTTCACCTCGTCGAGTATTTCCTCTATAGGTCTGCTTTTGTGTCGTCCCGTGATAATGGGAATGGCGCAGTATGCACAGTTTCTATCACATCCCTCAGCTATTTTCAGATACGCATAGTGTTTGGGAGTAGTAAGATGTCTGTGTGCCCCATCCGGCATTGACTCTTCCAGGTCAGCCAACAGTTGTTTGTAGTTGAATTTTCCATACCATCCATCCACTTCCGGTATTTCCGCCTCAAGGTCAGCCAGATATCGTTCCGAAAGACATCCCATGACAAAGAGTTTTTCGAGTCGTCCTTCCGTTTTAGCCTGTGCCATTTCGAGTATTGCGTCAATGCTTTCCTGCTTAGCATCTTCAATGAATCCACAGGTATTGATGACCACAATATCTCCTTGAGGTTGCTCACTATCGTGAGTCACCTCGTAGCCTTTGGCTTCGAAGAGTCCTATGAGGTTCTCGCTGTCAACAAGATTCTTCGAGCACCCCATGGTGATGAAATCTATGGTTTTCTTCTTTTTATTCATGCTTAAAGAGTGAATCTACGAACTGGGTTTTATTAAACAGTTGGAGGTCGGTCATACCTTCTCCGAGTCCGATATATTTCACAGGCACTTTGAGTTGGTCGCTGATACCTATTACCACTCCTCCTTTTGCTGTTCCGTCGAGTTTGGTAATGGCGAGTGACGAGATTTGAGTGACTGCCGAGAACTGCTTAGCCTGTTCGAAGGCATTTTGTCCTGTAGAACCGTCAAGCACCAGCATCACCTCGTCAGGTGCTTCAGGCATCACTTTCTTCATCACGTCTTTGATTTTCTTGAGCTCATTCATGAGACCCACTTTATTGTGTAGTCTTCCTGCGGTGTCTATCAGTACCACGTCTGCGCCATTGGCTTTAGCCGAACTGATGGTGTCGAACGCCACACTGGCAGGATCACTTCCCATCTGTTGTTTGACAACGGGCACTCCCACTCTTTCTCCCCAGATGCAGAGTTGTTCTACGGCAGCAGCGCGGAAGGTATCCGCAGCTCCCAGATACACTTTCTTGCCCGCCTGTTTGAATTGCCATGCTAGTTTTCCGATGGTAGTGGTTTTTCCCACTCCATTGACTCCCACCACGAGGATGACATAGGGTTTGTGGTCTGTTGGCAGATCCCACGAGTCGTTGTCGTCTGTATTGTTTTCAGCGAGAAGTGCAGCAATTTCTTCACGGAGTATTCCATTGAGTTCACTTGTGCTGACATATTTATCCCGAGCGACTCTTTCTTCGATTCGCTCAATGATTTTGAGTGTAGTATCCACTCCCACGTCGCTTGTGATAAGCACCTCTTCAAGGTCGTCCAACACATCGTCATCGACTTTTGATTTTCCAGCTACTGCACGTGCCAGTTTGTCGAACACGCTTGTTTTCGTTTTCTGCAGACCTTTGTCCAGTGTTTCTTTTTTGTCTTTATTAAAGAATCCAAATATTCCCATGATTTTTAATTTTTCTTTTTGCAAAGGTAGTGCAAACCGAGCGAAATACAAAGAAAAATACATTTTTTCTTTTATTTCCGAGGTGCAGCCTACCTAAGAGCGCAGCTCAAAGGTACGATTAAGCGAGCAGAATACAAAAAGAAAAAGCAATTTTCTTTTTTATTATCGAGCGAGAGTACCTAAGACCGCAGGTCATAGGTAGTGCAAACCGAGCGAAATACAAAGAAAAACACATTTTTTCTTTTATTTCCGAGGTGCAGCCTACCTAAGACCGCAGGTCAAAGGTACGATTAAGCGAGCAGAATACAAAAAGAAAAAGCAATTTTCTTTTTTATTATCGAGCGAGAGTACCTAAGACCGCAGGTCATAGGTAGTGCAAACCGAGCGAAATACAAGAAAAACATTCGATTATTGTGCGCATTTACATCAATAATCATTACCTTTGCACCCATGATATTCTATTTCTCCGGAACAGGCAACACCCGATGGGTTGCCCAACAATTGTCACAAGCCACGGGCGAGCGCTTGGTGGATATTGCCCAAGCATTAAGACAGAATGCTCTCCACTACACGTTGGAGCACGACGAGCGTTTAGGCTTTTGTTTTCCCACTCATGGATGGCAACCGCCCCACATCATGCGCAACTTTATCGAGAGAGTCGCGATCACCTGTTCTCCAAACACTTACACCTACGCCATCACCACCTGTGGCGATGACACGGGTGAGACCATGACCATCTTCAACAACGACTTACGGAAGAAGGGTTTCCATGCCTCCACCTTGTTTTCGGTCATCATGCCCGAAACCTATGTTTGCCTGCCTTTCATGTTGACCGACACACCAGCGCGCGAGCATCAGAAGATTGCCGAGGCACGCACTGTCGTGGAGCGTATTGCCGAGACCGTCAAGCGTTGCGAGACCGGTGTGGTTGAACTGGAGCGTGGTGCCACTCCCCGCCTCTATTCCTATGTGATTGGTGCGTTTTTCAACCGTTGGATGATAACCGACCGCAAATTTACTGTCGATAGTCAGTCCTGCATCCAGTGTGGTCTTTGTGCCAAGGTTTGTCCTGTGGGAGATATAGAAGGTGCACCGCCCGTGTGGTTGCACAACGGACAATGCACCTGTTGTTTGTCTTGTTACCACCATTGTCCCACGCATGCCATCAATTACGGCAGCATTACGCGGAAGCGTGGCCAGTATTATTTCAAGTCCGACCAATAACCGTGGGCTGTTCCCAGGTGGTCAATAGACCCTTGGACCGAAAATAGCAGTACCCACGCGCACCATCGTGCTTCCCTCTTCCACGGCAATAGGATAGTCGTGGCTCATGCCCCATGAGCGCTGTGTGAAGTATGGCGATTCAGCAAAATAGCGTTGCTTCACCTCATCGAAGAAGTTGTGTGCGGTACGAAATTCCTGGCGTATCTGCGCTTCGTCCTCCACATAGGAAGCCATCATCATGAGACCGCAGATGCGCACATGCGCCATATTGCGCCATTCGTCCTCTTCGAGCAGTTGGCGACAGGCATCGAGTGTCAGTCCGTATTTAGTTTCCTCTTCGGCAATATGGAGTTCGAGCAGCACGTCAATCACGCGGTTGTTTTTAGCACCCTGCTTCTCTATTTCCATGAGCAGTTTGAGCGAATCCACCGCTTCTATCATCGACACATACGGAGCGATATATTTCACCTTGTTGGTCTGCAGATGTCCGATGAAATGCCATTGTATGTCGTTGGGCAGCACCTCCACCTTCTGTCGGAGCTCCTGCTCATGGCTTTCGCCAAACACGCGCTGTCCTTCTTCGTAGGCAGCCTGGAGATACTCCACGGGATGGTACTTGCTGATAGCCACCAGACACACTCCTTCGGGCAGTCGTGAGCGCACCTCGCGAAGATGACCTTTCACATCGTAATCCATCATTCTTATGCGTTTTGCTGTTCGTATTCGGGTTTGTCGTCCACCTTTGTCTTGTTGTATTCAAACACATCCATCAGGGTTGTTTCAGCCACCGATGCGATGACGTAGTCGATCATGGTTCCGCCCATCACGGCATCTATGTTGCCCACAGCGCCTTTCAGCGTTCCAGCCTGCACCAGGTAGTTGACAGCTGTACGCTTCTCCTTTTCCGTTTTTTCGTCGATGGTGATAAACTGCAGTTTAGCCTTATACCATCTGTCAGCCATTTCCTCGTCGCTGAAGAAGATTTCCTTATATGGAGCTATTTTGATGTCTTTGATAGTAAACTCGCCACTGATGTATGAGGACATTTCCTCCATGATGCGTTTCTCAGCTTCGGTGAAACTGAGTGCATCAACGGTGTACGACTCGGTCACCTTCTTCTGAAGTCCATCTTCCATGGTTTTTTCGTATTGAATCTTACATTCAAACCAAATTGCTGTTCTGCTTCTCATTTTTTCTGATTATTATTTATATGTGTAATTGTATGAAAAATTCTATTATTTCTGCACCCCGTTGGCATTAGATCCCATGCCAATGGCAGCTTTCTTCTGATTGGTCAGCCGTTCGATGATTTCCGTAGCGATGGCGTGACTTCTGGCGGGGTCGATGGCAGCATCGGCAGCCAGCTCCTCCTGTGCTTTGAGCAGTTCTTTCACGTTTGATTCGCTCATCGCTCTGAAGTTTTTCTCCGTATTGCCCATATTCTTGCTGTTGTAGATCTTGGACAGTATGCGGTCGGCTTCCTTTTCATAGCGCTTGCGGAATATCTCTTCCGCCTTGGCATTGTATTCACGCTGGGTAGCCACAGCCTCTTCCGACATCGAGTCGGCAGGCACCACTCCGAGGTCTTCCGGTCTGAATCCATCGTCTATCAAGTCGTCGACGGCGGTATGTGGGGCTGGTTTGACAAACTCGATATTCTCCTGTTCGGGCATGAGGTCGAAATAGAGCCCTACCACGAGCAACGCCACCACGGCAGCCACAGCCAGCGTCACCAGCGACCGATAGGTTCCCCGTCTGCGGTCTATGCTGCGTAGCATGTCTTCTGGCGAGGCATAGCGGTCCTCCGGCATCTGTGCGGTGGCTTTTTTGAAAGCCTTCCGGTAAGCCAACGGCAGTTGTGCATCGGCAAAGACCGTCTCCAACAGTTTTCCTATCGAATAGATGTCGCAACGCTCGTCCACGGTTCCCCCTTCGAGCACCTCCGGTGCCACATAGTCAGCTTTTCCGTCGGCATAGAAAGCCTTCTGGTCGCTCAGCGCCTGATAGTAGGAACCACACGAGAGGAGCATGACGGCCTGATCGCCCTTTCGGAGGAATACGGTCTGTGGCGAGAAGCACACATAGTGCAGTCCGTGACTGTGCAGGAAGGCGGCAGCCTCCAGCAGTCCGCGCGTAAACTGCTCCATGAAATGGGGTTCAGCCACAATGGCAGGATGCTCATTGAGCACATGACACAAAGGCACATACTGACCAGGTTCCAAGTCGAGTCGTGTAATCTCCCCCTGTTCCACCACAGGACGGAAGTGTATGATGTGACTGTCAGCAAGTGACAGGTTGCGGTCACACTCGGCTTTCAGAGCTTCACCAAACTTGATGTTGTCGAGCATTTCTTTTCGCACATGGACCACACTGCGATACTTACCGTCGATCTGCATGCGGCAGAATTCGCCAATCGGCAGTTCTGTCTGATAGAGTCGTCCTTGTCGGCGTGTGGCCAGAAGTTCTTCGTAGTTCATCGTTGATACTTTTAGAATTATGTGGCGCAAAAGTAATCATAATTTCTGAACCGAACAACAATAGTGCTGTTTTTTTCATCCCTTTTCTCAAAAATCGATGACAGCATCAGAAGATTGGCACGCAATTTGCAAAGTGTATGTCATAGCAAACAAAACATAAGATATACTATCATGCAAAAAGGTAATATTGGGGTTACTACAGAGAACATCTTCCCCGTCATCAAAAAGTTTCTCTATAGCGATCATGAGATTTTCCTTCGTGAAATGGTGTCCAACGCTGTCGATGCCACTCAGAAGCTCAAGACACTCGCTCAGCAGGGTGAGTTCAAGGGAGAACTGGGCGACCTTGCCGTGCGTGTCAGCCTCGATACCGAGAAAGGCACTATCACCATCAGCGACCGCGGTATCGGTATGACCGAAGAGGAAATCGACAAATACATCAATCAGATTGCATTCTCTGGCGTGAACGACTTCTTGGAGAAGTACAAGGACAATGCCAACAATATCATCGGACACTTCGGACTCGGTTTCTACTCTTCGTTCATGGTGGCGAAGCGGGTGGATATCATCACCAAGAGCTACAAAGATGGCGCAAAGGCTGTCAAATGGTCATGCGACGGCAGTCCTGCCTACGAGATCGACGAGGCAGACAAGGCTGACCGCGGTTCCGACATCGTGCTCCATGTAGATGACGACTGCAAGGAATTCCTGGAGAAGAACAAGATTGAAGAATTGCTCAATAAATACTGCAAGTTCATGGCCGTGCCCGTGGTATTCGGCAAGAAACAGGAGTGGAAAGACGGTAAGATGCAGGATACCGATGAAGACCATGTCATCAACAGCGTAGAACCCCTCTGGACCAAGGCTCCCTCAACCCTCAAGGATGAGGACTACAAGTCGTTCTACCGCACCCTCTACCCCATGCACGACGAACCCCTTTTCTGGATTCACCTCAATGTGGATTACCCCTTCAACCTCACGGGTATTCTCTATTTCCCACGCATCAAGTCCAACATCGAACTGCAGCGCAACAAGATTCAGCTCTACTGCAACCAGGTGTTTGTCACCGACCAGGTGGAAGGCATCGTGCCAGAGTTTCTCACCCTGCTCCATGGCGTCATCGACTCACCCGACATTCCTCTGAACGTCAGCCGCAGCTACCTCCAGAGCGACCGCGAGGTGAAGAAGATTTCCACCTATATCACCAAGAAGGTTTCCGACCGCTTGCAAGCCATCTTCAAAGAAGACCGCAAGGGCTATGAGGAGAAATGGGACGACCTGAAACTCTTCATTAACTACGGTATGTTGAGCGACGAAAACTTCTACGACCGCGCCAAAGACTTTGCCCTGCTCAAAGATACCGAAGGCAAATACTTCACTTTCGAGGAATACAAACAACTCATCGAGAGCACTCAGAAAGACAAGGATGACACCCTCGTCTATCTCTATGCCACCGACCGCGAAGAGCAGTACAGCTACATTCAGGCAGCCAAAGACAAGGGTTACAGCGTGCTCCTGCTCGACGGACAGCTTGACGTGCCTGCCATCCAGATGCTCGAACAGAAGTTTGAGAAGAGTCGCTTCACCCGTGTCGATGCTGACATCATCGACCGCCTCATCGTGAAAGACGATGCGCCAAAAAGTACCTTGAGCGACGACGAGTCTGCCAATTTGTCATCTGTATTCCGTTCTCAGCTTCCCCATCTCGACAAGACCGAGTTTATGGTCGAAGTGCAGGCGCTCGGTGCCAATGCCCGCCCTGTCATGATCACCCAGAACGAATACATGCGTCGTATGAAGGAGATGAGCCGCTTCCAGGCTGGCATGAATTTCTATGCCCAGATGCCCGACTCGTTCAACCTCGTGCTCAACAGCGACCATCCCCTTGTGAAACGCGTACTCGACGAGTGTGGTTCATCTACTGCCGATGCCCTCAAACCCATCGAGAGCGAATTGCGCGGACAAGAGGCTCGTTTGGCTGCCCTGCGCCAGTCGCAAGAAGGCAAGAAGCCCGAAGAACTCTCACAGGAGGAGAAAGACGACAAAGCCAACACCGAGAAGGCCATCGCCGAGCAGAAAAACAAGAAGCAGCAGTTGTTTGCCGACTTTGGCAAGCAGAACGCTGTCGTACATCAGCTCATCGACCTTGCACTCCTGCAGAACGGCATGCTCAAGGGCGAAGCGCTCGACAAGTTCTTGCAGCGTAGCGTTGAGCTCATCAAATAAAGCGTTTTCATACGCTCCATGATCACAATCCCGACCCGCTCTCAACCGGTGTGGTCGGGATTTTTTTTGTTTCTTCCCGTCGGTTTTTATCTTTTTATCGACCTCGCCCCCCTACCATTGCCACCCGTTTTTGCTTTTCAAAAACTGTTATACTGTTATATTGTCACGCTTATATTGTCACACTGCGTTAACATGTCCTTGATGCGTCCCATTGGAAAATGGCAAGTCGTTTTCCCGTTTTTTCGATTAGTTTGTTGTAGCAATAAATTAGCAATATCGCACCCATTCCCACATCGTCGGTTTCTCCTTTTCAGTTCCCATGTTCCTCCCATTTTGTCCCATCGTTGTCCGCCTAATTTTGGGATTTAGTGCGGATTCACTGGTGACTTACTTAGAAGTTGCCCACGTCTGTGTGCGGACGGAATGTTCAGTGCGATGAGTGATTCTCTCTTGAACCACGGTGCCGCCTATCTTGGACGCCAGTGCAAAGGTACAAAGAAAAACAATAGGTTCACCCATTTGTCCGTCAACTTGTGACCATTTTTCCCACGGCTTGTTACATTTATCTGTGTATCAATGCGTTACAAAGCCGAAATTTGGAGTATAAATCTTGGCGGTTATTGTATATTGCTGAATATAAGGAAGATAGGTGGAGCACTATACTTTTATTGGGCTTGAACCTGTGGTAAGATCATGGGTGAGAATTAGACGCTGTAAAGAAAAGAGCCGAAAACGGTATTTTTCAGTGAAACGCAAAAATGGCGTTACAGCGTTACAATATAACAATATAACAGTTTTGAAAAACCAAAATCAAAATTTCGAG